>NZ_BAABVU010000013.1:0-32025 GCF_040369555.1 Apilactobacillus pseudapinorum | reverse complement strand
CCATTGGTTCACCCTTTAGGTGTTCAACAACAATTGAACCATCAATTCCGGCGTTGTGAGCAATTTGTCTAACTGGAGCTTCTAATGCACGAAGTACAATGTTAACCCCTGTCTTTTCATCGCCTTCAGCAGGAATTTCTTCTAGGTCTTTTAGAATATTGATAAATGCAGTTCCACCACCAGGAACAAAACCTTCTTCAACGGCAGCTCTAGTTGAGTTCAACGCATCTTCAATTCTGTATTTACGTTCTTTTAGTTCAGTTTCTGTGGCAGCACCAACACGGATAACTGCAACTCCACCAGCTAACTTAGCTAATCTTTCACGTAGCTTATCACGGTCAAATTCAGAAGTAGTAGTGTCTAATTGTGACTTGATTTCAGCTACTCTTGCAGCTAATTGATCTTTGTCACCAGCACCTTGAACGATAGTTGTATCGTCTTTAGTAACGTTAACCTTGTTTGATTGACCTAATTGTTCAATTGTAACGTCCTTTAGGTTTAAGCCTAAATCATCAGTAATAACTGTAGCACCAGTTAAAACAGCGATGTCTTGTAGTTGAGCCTTACGACGGTCACCGAAGCCAGGAGCTTTAACCGCAACTACGTTGAAAGTACCACGCATCTTGTTTAAAACTAATGTTGGTAAAGCTTCTCCACCAATATCATCAGCAATGATTAATAGTGAACGACCTTGTTCAACAACTGATTGTAATACTGGTAAGATTTCTTGGATGTTATTAATCTTCTTGTCAGTGATTAAGATGTATGGGTTATCTAAATCTGCTTGCATCTTGTCGTTATCAGTTACCATGTATTGTGACATGTAACCACGATCAAATTGCATCCCTTCAACTACATCCATAGTAGTGTTAACACCACGTGAATCTTCCACGGTAATTACACCATCGTTACCTACCTTTTCCATAGCGTCGGCAATTAATTCCCCAACTTCTGGATTAGCAGCAGAAATAGAAGCGATTTGTGCGATATCCTTCTTACTCTTAATTTCGTTAGACATCTTGTGTAGCTTTTCAACAGCTACTTCAGTTGCCTTTTCAATCCCACGTCTAACTCCAACTGGGTTAGCACCGGCAGTAACGTTTTTCATTCCTTCGTTCACGATAGCTTGAGTTAAAACAGTTGCAGTAGTAGTACCGTCACCAGCAATGTCATCAGTTTTTGATGCTACTTCTGAAACTAGTTTAGCTCCCATGTTTTCGAAATGATCAGGTAGTTCGATTGATTTGGCAATAGTTACACCATCATTTGTAATAGTTGGTGTTCCTAGTGATTGTTCAACAACAACGTTTCTACCTTTTGGTCCTAATGTTGTTTTTACTGTGTTCGCAAGTTTATCGACACCTTTTAACATTGAGTGTCTTGCATCTTCTGCAAATTTTACTTCCTTAGCCATATTTTTTCACCCCATTAATAAAATTATTCAACGATTGCTAAAATATCGTTTGACTTTAATACTAGGTAAGTCTTGTCGCCGTCATCTACTGAAGTACCTGCGTACTTATCGTATACAACTTTGTCACCCTTTTTAACCTCTGGTTTAATCGTTTCACCAGTTTGTAAAATGTGACCTCTACCAACCGCAACAACTACACCTGTTTGTGGTTTTTCTTTAGCGTTATTTGCTAACACAATGCCTCCGACAGTTTCTTCTTTAGCTTCTTGTGCTTCAACAATAACACGATCGCCTAATGGTTTTAACATTATCCTAGCCCCCATAAATTCCTTTTTATCATTTTTAGCACTCATTTGATAAAAGTGCTAAAGTCTATAAATAATATATTATTTTTTATTTCCCGTTGCAAGAATTATGTATCGATAAAACAAAAAAATGATGACCGCTTGGTCATCATTTTTTATGCACCTTCATAATGTTCAATGAAGTAAATTAAAGTTTGAAGTTCATTTGTTAAATCAACGTTTTGAATTCTAACGTTTTGTGGCACTGATAAACGCTTTGAAGTAAAGTTCATAATTCCCTTTGCGCCACCCTTAACCGCTTCGTCACATAGTTCTTGAACTACTGTCGCTGGAACGGTAAAGATAACTACTTCAATTTGTTGATCTCTTAGCTGTTCTTGTAAATCATGGACATCATAAACCGGTACTCCACTTTGGACGGTATTAATCATGTCGTCATGAATATCGAATGCTGCTGAAATTCTAACGTTACTATCTTTGTGAAAGTTAAAACGTAATAAAGCTTGTCCTAAATTACCTAACCCCACTAAAGCAACATTAGTTAAATGGTCTTGATTTAAAATCTTCTTGAAGAAGTCTAATAAGTTATCTACTTCGTAACCGTATCCTCGTTTACCTAACGCTCCAAAGTATGATAAATCTCTTCTAATGGTTGCAGAATCAACTTGAACTGCTTCGGCAAATGTACTAGATGATATTCTTTTAATTTTGGCATCATGTAAACCGCTTAGGTATCGGTAATACATAGGCAATCTTTTCGCTGTTGCCCTAGGAATTTTAATGTCCAAATTGTTCCCTCCCGAATCTTTCGTAACATTTATGTATTTTATCATAAAAATAAAGTTTGTGAAATAATTATCATCTTTTGAAAAAAGTCTTTCCGTTTCAAATTCATCCTCCTTTTATGCTAAAATAGTTAGTATTATTGATAAAACAAGGAATATCGGAGGTGAAATAAATGATTATTCTACAAGCAAATAAATTAACCAAACGATTTGGTGGCGAAGATCTTTTCACAAGCGTTAATTTAAGCATCGAAGAAAACAGTAAAGTAGCACTAGTTGGTCGTAACGGTGCCGGTAAATCAACCTTAGTGAAAATGATTTTAGGCGATGAAATCATCGATGATGGTGAAGTTACCACCAAAAAAGGAATTACAATTGGTTACTTAGCACAAAATACAGGTTTGAAATCTGATTTAACTATTATTGAAGAAATGACCAGCGTCTTTGCGGACTTAATTGAATTAGAAAATAAAATTCATGACTATGAACTTAAAATGGCTGATTCAACAATTAATAGTGACCCCGCTAAATTAGCTGAAGTTACTAAAACATATGATCAAATGCAAGCTGACTTTGCAGCTCAAAATGGTTTTTCATATCAAGCTGAAATCAAAGCTGTCTTAAACGGATTTGGTTTTGGTGAAGAGTCATATAACCATAAAATTAGTGAGTTATCCGGTGGACAACAAACCCAATTAGCAATGGCAAAATTGCTATTACAAAGAAAAGATTTACTAATTTTAGATGAACCTACTAACCACATTGATGTTAAAACAATTAGTTGGTTAGAAGACTACTTGAACTCTTATCACGGTGCCCTTCTAATCATTTCCCATGACCGTTACTTCATGGACAAAATAGTCGACGAAGTCTACGACTTAAGCCAAGGTAAAATGACTCATTATGTCGGTAATTATTCGAATTACGTTGAACAAAAGAAGTTAAATTACCAGCACCAACTAAAAGAATATGAAAAACAACAAAAGAAAATCAAAGAAATGCAGGATTTCGTTGATAAAAATATCGTTCGTGCATCAACCACTAAACGTGCTCAATCCAGGAGAAGTCAGTTAGAAAAGATGGATAAAATTAGCGCCCCTGTCAGAGACGATAAAAGTGCTAAACTAACTTTCACTCCTGAAAAGCAAAGTGGTAATGTCGTCTTAAAAGTTAATGATGCTTCGATTGGATATGATCATCATATTCTTTCATCAAACATAAATTTAGACGTTAAAAGAAATCAAGCAATGGCTTTAATTGGTCCTAACGGTGTGGGAAAATCGACACTGCTAAAAACCATTATGGACAAATTGCCACTAATCGATGGTGAAATAAACCGTGGTACCGGTGTTCAAGTAGGATACTATGATCAACATCTAGATAATTTAAGTTCTAATAAAACTGTCTTAAATGAAATTTGGGACGATTATCCTACCTATCCTGAACAAAGAATTCGTTCTATTTTAGGCAGTTTCTTGTTCTCTGGTAACGATGTTGAAAAAATCGTCGGTAACCTTTCCGGTGGTGAAAAAGCTAGATTAGTCTTAACTAAGTTAGCGATGAACCACGATAACTTTTTAATCTTAGATGAACCGACCAACCATTTAGACATTGATAGTCGTGAGGTCTTGGAAAACGCATTAATCAATTTTGATGGCACCATTTTATTCGTTTCTCACGATAGATATTTCATCAATAAACTAGCAACACAAATCGTTGAATTATCTAACGATGGTAGCGAACTATATCTAGGAAACTATGATTATTATGTGGAAAAGAAAGAAGAAAAAGAAGCTCTTCAACAACATCAACAAGCTGAACAATCAACTGAAGATGAACATAAAGAAGTTTCCGTTAAATCTCAAAATCAACAAGATTTTCTAGCTAATAAGGAAGCGCAAAAGCAAGAAAGAAAATTAAGACGATTAGTTGAGACTTTAGAAAGTCAATTGGAAGAAGCCCAATCCAATAAGGAAGCCATTGAAAATAAAATGGTTAATCCGGATGTGCTTAACGATATTGAAAAACTGAATGAACTACAAAATCAATTGAATGAAACTAACCAATCAATCGAATCCATTGAATCTCAATGGGAAGCAGCAATGATTGAACTAGAGCAATAAAAAAGATGAGGCATAATCGCCTCATCTTTTTTTATTCATCTAATAGGTCAAACTCTAAACTAGGATCTGCGTTTAAATCAACACCAGCAAAGATATTTTTCTTTGCCATTACATAACCAGCAGCACCAATCATCGCAGCATTATCACCACAAAGTTTGTTAGGTACCTTTACTAATTCAGTAGTATCAATTTGATCAATGGCATTGCCTAATGCAGTTCTCAAACCATTATTAGCTGCAACTCCTCCTGCCAATATCAATTGAGAAACTGGATATTCTTGTAGCGCTTTCTTAGTCTTATCGACTAAAACATCTACAACTGCACTTTGGAAACTAGCAGCTAAATCATTTTGATCTAGCGTTTCACCAATTTGTTCAGCGTGATGATTAGTGTTCAAGAATGCACTCTTTAATCCACTAAAACTAAAATCGAAGTTATCTTCTTTTTCCATTGCTCGAGGGAAATTAAATGTATCTTTTCCCTTGGCAGCCATTTCATCGACTTTGGGACCAGCAGGATAATTAATACCTAATACTCGTCCTACTTTATCATAAGCTTCACCAGCAGCATCATCCCTAGTTTCTCCAATAATCTTAAAGTCGCCTTCTTCTTGCATCAAGACAAGTTCAGTATGACCACCAGAAACAACTAGTGCTAATGCTGGGTAGTTAATTTTTGTCACGAAGCGACTGGCTAAAATATGTCCCGCAATATGGTTAACTGGAACCAATGGAATATCATGAGCCCAAGCAATTGTCTTGGCAGCAGTTACTCCAATTAATAATGCTCCAACTAATCCTGGACCATATGTCACCGCAATTGCATCAATATCATCATAGGTAACATCTGCTTGTTTCATTGCATCTTCAACACAGATTGTGATTTCCTCAATATGATGACGACTGGCCACTTCAGGCACAACTCCACCAAATCGCTTATGACTATTAATTTGCGTTGCAACAACGTTTGATAATATTTTTTCACCATCTTCAATAATTGCAACACTAGTTTCATCACAACTAGATTCAAATGACATAATTATATGTGGTTGCACAAAAAGACCTCATTTCTTTTACATTCCATAATTATTAGGAATTGTTTCGTATAAACTTAAATCTAATACCATATCAACAGCGTCTTCGTGATCACCGTCATAATAATTTTCTTTAACACCCATCTTTTTAAAACCTAAATCCAAATACAATCTTTGCGCTTTAACGTTGCTTACGCGAACTTCAAGTGAGACTGTTTTGTAGTTTAATTGACGCGCTTTTTTAATTATCTTAGCAACTAAGAAGTACCCCAATCCACGGTCTTGAAACTCTGGTTCAACGGCTACATTAGAAATATGACAATCTAGCTTTTTATCATTTAAGGAACTACCAATAAAAGCTACTAATTGATCATTTTGACGTAATAATAAATAGAATCGATCTAAACGTGGTTTTAATTCCGGAATGAATGCTTCTTCTGTCCAAGGAGCGACACCATCATAGACATCCCTTTCAATGCCAACCATTTCTGGGATATCAGTCACCATCGCTTTGGCTAAATAAAATTTATCGCCATTAATATCAACAATATGATTTTTAATATTCAAGTGTTCTTTTTTTAATAATCCTTTGGTATTCATGAACTTTGTCTGATACCAATTAATCAACTTTTTCAACATATGAAGTAACTTCTTCCCCCGGATGTTTTTCTCGCCAATCTAATTCCGCTTTTGTAAGTCTTAAATAATTTGGAACGAATGAATGAATATCTTTAACAGGTTCTTTAGTTTGACCGTATAATCCCAGTCTAGCTGCTTGAGGCAAATTATCAAAGCTATTCATGAAAACTAATTGATCACCAAATTTATTGGTAAGCGCTTCTTCAAAGTTCTTTGCATCTGCACCAATCGCATATACATTCTTACCAGCATTATCAATTTGATCTAACCATTTATCAAAATCAGTATGACGATCTGCTAGTACTGTCGTAACTCCATCATCTTTGATTTCGTAAAGACCTGTGAATACATTGTTATTTCTGGCATCAAAAACTGGCATAACCAGACTTTCTTTTTCGGAGACGTTTAACGCCAAAGTTTCCAAACTAGAAACTCCTACCAATTCAATACCAAGTGTAAATGCTAAAGTTTTAGCAGTCGCTGTCGCAATTCTAATTCCAGTATATGAACCCGGACCAGTTGCCACCACGATTCTTTGCAAATCAGTTGGTTTTAAATCTGTCTTTCGTACTAATTCATCAATAATTGGTAATAAATATTCCGCATGTTTTTGATGAACGGTAGTTGTTTCAGTTGCTAAAATTTGATCATCATCTAATATCGCAACGGTTAATTGTTTATTGGATGTGTCTAAAGCCAATACTTTCATCCGTTTTTTCGTCTCCCCAATAACTTTTATAGTGTTCGAATAATTCTATGGTAAATTATAACAAAAAAATAGGTGACTCCATAGTAAAAAAAGAAGTCACCTATCAATATTTATTAATTTTCTCGCCAAGTAATGTTAGCAATTGCTGAATGACTATCACCACTCATAATTTCATGTCTGGTCATAATCGTTCCATCTTCTAATTTGTCCATGTTGTAATAACTATCAACATTAGAACCATACTTAACTTCATTTTCATATCTTAATAAGAAGCCTGTTGGTGTGTGATTAGTTAAAAATTCAGCTGGTAATACGTTGACCATCCAATCCATGTAATGAGCGTTGTTAACATGTTGGTTAGAATCGATATCGGTATATCTAACTGTGAATGTTTGTTTATCAGCTTCATCAAAATCAATTTTCTTAGGTTTTGGCATTTTTGGAACTTGATTTACTTTTTCAGCTCCAAATGGTTCAACAGTTTCCTTTGGAATTGAAGCAATCTTACGTTCCTTATAATTCATCGCTGCCCATAATCCAGTCATATTCATTAATTCATTACCTTTTTCATCCGTGATAGTAAATTCACGATAGGCAAAGTATTTGTTATATGACTTAGATTTAGTGTTAATGGTAATCACTTCATCAACTGTTGGCATTCTATTAATATGCACATCGTATTGAATAACTACCCAGGTTACACCAAATTGACGTACAAATTCAGCACCAACCCCTAATTCATCACTATGATCTTCAGAAGCTAAGATAATCACATCTAGCATCATTGCGATTGTCATTCTTCTGGTAAAGTCAGCTTCATAATATGTAACTCGATGTTTTTCGCTAAAAACTGTTGGTTCCATGTTCGTCTACACCCCTATATTTCATGGTAAATATTATAAATTTCTTGTTTTTTAACTTGATGTAGTTTGGCTACTTCTTTGATGGCTGCATTGGTTTTCATCCCATCAGAAATGAAATAATCAACCTGTTCTTTAATTGATAAACCAGCTAGTTCATCTTCTTCATCAGCTTGTTCATTGGCTTTATCATTTCCATCAACGATGACAACAAATTCACCACGGACTTGATTATCTTCAGTCCATTGAATTAGTTCGCTTAAACTACCGCGATCAAATTCTTCGAATTTCTTAGTCAATTCGCGACATAGTACCGCTTGGCGATTTTCACCAAAAACTTTTTGCATATTCTTCAATGTTTTATTCAAACGATGAGGTGCTTCGTAAAAAATTAAAGTTTCTGTATGTTTATTTAATTCCTCAAGCTCCGCTAACTGATCACTGTTCTTACGATTTAAAAAACCAAAGAAATAAAATGGTTGTGGCATTAAACCAGAGGCGATTAAAGCTGTGATTCCAGCATTAGCTCCTGGCAATGGAATTACATTAATATGTTGTTCAACGCACGCCTTAACCAATTCTTGACCAGGGTCGCTAATGGATGGCATCCCTGCATCACTGACTTGCGCAACATTTAATCCAGATTGTAAATCACTAATTATCTCATCGATCCGATAATCTTTATTATCTTCTCTAAAACTAATTTTTTTAGTATCAATTTCAAAATGATTTAGTAATTGTTGTGTATGACTAGGATTCTCAGCAGCAATTAAATCAACTTCTTTTAAAGCCTTAATTGCCCTAAAGGTCATATCTTCTAAATTTCCAATTGGTGTTGGAACTAAATATAAACTACCTTGATTTTGATTGGCAGTAAAACTATGTTGTTCTTGCACTGAGATACCTCCATACTATCGGTTTAAAATTTCGTTACAGAAAATGCAGCTTTCGCTATCTCCTCGATGAGTTCCATAAAATTCGGTACATACATGAAAACCTTCATTAAATAGATTTTCTAAATTCTTTCTAGAATTGGATAGACGATTTGAACTACTACTATTTGAGTCTGATTCAACATCATTAGGTTTTTGTTCATCAATGAACTCACGCAGATGTTGATTTTCGATTCTAAGTTCAGCATTTTCTTCCATTACTTCAGTTAATGCTTCTCGTAATTCAGTAAATTTATCTAACATTAATTGAGTTTGTGTTTCCATATTCTTTAAGCCATCATAAATTTCTCTTTTATCCAAACAAATTCACCCCAATTAACCATTTAATATTCGCATTATTTTTAATGTGGTTGCTTCTAAAATATTTTGATAACTAACGTTAACTGCCATCAGTTTATTACAATTTAACAATTCTTCTAAAATCTGAATTAACTGTGATTTATTAACATGATCAGCTAATTTCTGAATGCTATAAGCTTGCTTTGGAAAATTAAAACTATCTTCACTAGTAAATTTAGCATCCAAAACATCTTCAAAAATAGATAATAACATATTAATGATCACTTGTTTTTTACTATTATCACTTGCCAATGACATTACGTTGGATTTAATTGCTGCAAAAGCTGTAATATCATTCTCAACAATCAAATTAAACCAATGACTAACTGCAGAAATACTATGTGCTAACCATTCGTCTTCCTGCCATTCTTGCACCGTTGAAATTCGGTTGGTTAAGCGACTAATTAGTTTAAATTGACTAGGTGACATAGATAACTTTGCTAATTCGCCTTCAAAGTCACTTCGACTCAACGGATTCAACTCTACGACCTGTGTTCTAGAAATAATTGTAGGCAATATTAAATTACGATTTGTAGTTAGTAGGAAGGATACGACATTGCCAGTAGGTTCCTCGATAAACTTCAGTAAACTATTTGCAGCTCCTGTGGTCATCTTATCGGCGTCACAAACAATAAAAAACTTTTGATTACCTTCCAACCCACTCTTAGAGAATTCCGATTTTAAATATCTGATTTGATCAACCTTAATACTTAATCCATCCGGTTTAATCACAATCACATCTGGATGCTGTAAGTCGGTAATCCGACGACATTCATCGCATTCTCCACACGGCATTGATTCACTAGTTAAATTCTTACAAAACATCCTCATTGTAATAAATAAAGCTAGCGATAACTTTCCTACACCCTCTTCACCACTAAATAGATACGAATGTGATAATTCATTTTGTTTTATAACTCGCAAAAAATTATCCATTAAATCTTTTTGCTTACTATCTGTTTCAGTGATTACTTGGTTTTGTGTCATTATTGACCCCCACTAGAATCTATAAAAATTATCCATTGGCATTTCCATTACGGTTGCGCCACCAACTTCAATTTTTACTGGATATGATGAATCAGAAACCCCACCATCCAAGTTTACAGGTGGTGTCATGTATTGTTCACGTTTACTTGATACTTTCTTAATGATGTCTAAAACATCATTGACTCTTTCATCTTCAATTCCAATCATAAAGGTAGTGTTTCCTGATTTTAAGAACCCACCGGTAGTTGAAAGTTTAGTTTGTTGCACATCGTTTTTAGCGAAGGCATTTTGAAGTTTGTTAGCATCTTTATTTTGTACAATTACAATTAAAAGTTTCACTGAAATCACGTCCCTATTTTTTAAATTCTTCTAAATATGGTTGCAAAATTTCTAAAACATTTTGATAAACAGCATCAATTGATTGGGTTGCATCCACAGACTTAATTATTTCAGGTTGTTGTTTAGCTAATCTCTGGTATGCATCGTAGACACGATTATGAAAATCAATCGTTTCTACATCCAATCTATCGATGTCATCTTCATTCCGATTTTGGGCAATTCGTTTTAATCCTTCTTCAACTGGAAGATTAAAGTAAATTGTTAAATCTGGTAAAAATCCTTCAGTGGCAAATTGGTTCATTTCATAAATTTCTTGTTCACCAATTTGTCTTCCACCACCTTGATAAGCAATTGAACTATCCAAATAGCGATCGCAAATTACTAACTTATTAGCGGCAATTGCGGGCTTTACTGTTTGTTCAATATTTTGTCTTCGTGCGGCTGCGTATAATAACGCTTCAGTCCTTTTATCCATTTCGATATTCTGACGATCTAAAATAACTTCTCGAATACTTTCAGCAATTGGATTCCCACCTGGTTCACGACTAGTGACTAGTTGATCTCCCATAGTATCCTTTAAATAATCCAATACCATGTTTAAAATGGTTGTCTTTCCGGCGCCATCGGTACCTTCAAATGTTATAAACTTGCCAGACATATCTACCCCTACTTTCATCTTTATACATTATTGTACTTTAATTTCACTTTTTCAACAAATTTACAATAAATAAAAAGTGTCTTATTCCAAAGAATAAAGACACCCTTTTAGTAATCAATCACTGAGGATTGAATACGATTATTGGAAACTTTTCTTTCTCTTGCTTCTCGATATAAAAATAAATATTTTTCACGAGCTAGTCTTGTTTGAGCAACAATTTCTCCGTCGACTTCAAAAATCGCTTCTTCTGTTTCGATTGCGTGATCCCATTGATATTTAGCTCGATCAATAGAGTCTAACAAAAATTCGTCATATTGTTGTCCAACGTTATGTGGAAATCTTCTAAATCCAAACATATAAATCACTACTCCTACATTTCTGTTCTTCCAGAAACAGCTCTAGATAATGTCATTTCATCAGCATATTCAATATCGCTACCAACAGATAATCCATGTGCTAATCTAGTTACCTTAATTCCGGCCGGCTTAATTAAACGAGATAGATACATTGCTGTTGCTTCTCCTTCTGGAGTTGCATTGGTTGCAATAATGATTTCTTTAATGCCTTCATCACCTTGTAAACGTTGAATTAACTGTTTGATGTTTAATTCATCTGGACCTTTACCTTCAATTGGTGATAACACACCATTCAAGACGTGATATAAACCGTGATAATCTTTCATCTTTTCCATGACCATAATATCTCTTGGTTGTTCAACAACTAATACCGTTGATTTATCTCTGGTACTATCACGACATATTACACATGGGTCTTCATCGGTTAAATTACCACAGGTTGAGCAATACATTAGCTTGTCCTTAGTTTCATCCAATGCATCTGAAAACTTCTTAACATCATCTTTGTTCATATCAACAACAAAGTACGCCAATCTGATTGCAGTTTTATGACCAATTCCTGGTAGACGCATAAAACTGTCGATCAACTTAGCAATTGGTTCAGGATATTGCATAATTAACCTTCTTTATTTTTTATTACATTCCTGGGATTCCCTTAGTGTACTTACCTAGAGAATCTTGAGTTGTCTTTTCAATTTGTGATAGTGCGTCGTTTACGGCACTAATTACTAGGTCTGAAACCATGTCTGGATCTTCAGGGTCAATTGCTTCTGGTTTGATCTTCATGTCTTTCATCTTACGATCACCTGAGAAGGTAACAACTACCATCTCTTCTGGAGCTTTACCAACAAATTCACTGTTGTTAATTTGTTCTTGTTCAGCACCCATTTGTTTTTGTAGTTGCTTAACTTGTTTCATCATTTTTCCCATGTTCATACCATTCATCATAATTAATACATCTCCTTAATCGTCTTTAACATCAATTATTTCTTCACCGAATAATTGTGTTGCTTGTTTTACTAATTTAGAATTATCTTCTGATTTTTCAATATTATTATCATCGTTTTCGTCCGGATTTTCAACACTAGAATCAAGGCTAGGTGATTTTACTTCTCTCCCACCATTCTTTTGTGCGACAATATATCCTTTTCTGATTTCTGGCCATTGGTCAGAAGGAATAAAAATAAAATCAGGAATATTGTGCAATATCCGGTCTAGTCCGTTAGATAATGCATCAAGCAATTTTTGGTCATTGCTAGCCTTTTGGAACAAGAATGCATATTCAAATGAAACTACAATCCCGTCATGACTTGCTGCAACCGGCTTAGAAACTTTCATAAGCGCACGTTGGGTAACATCTAGTTCACCTAAAAGTTCATCCCAAATATTTTTAACATTATTTAAATCTTCTCTAGTTGCATTATCTAGGATTGGATAAACCTTGGTAACGTTAACTTTACCGGTAGATTTACCAGCGCTTCTATTAGTTGAACGTTTTGGCTTTTCAACTGGTTTAGCAGTTTCAACATTGCCTTTAACACCATTCTTGATTAATTCTTCTACTTGTTTTTGTAGTGAACTAATCTGATCTTTTAATTCACGGATTGTGGAATTATCATCAATATCCACATTACTTTCAACGTTTTGCACACTTTGTGTTACAACACTACTAGTAGCTGGTTGAGATTGAGTAGATGCTAATTTAACCGTTAACACATCTAGATAGACATCTGGATGCATTGTGTATTTCATTTGATTTTGAATATCATTCAAATCAACAATCATTTGGTAGATAGTTGGCGCATCAATTGATTCCGTTAAAGCCTTAAAGTTATCATCAATAACCCCTAATTCGGCTTCTTCCACCATTTCTGGAGATTGTTGATATAACAAAATGTCTTGGCAATACTTGATTAAATCTTCAATAAAACGTTCTGCATCTTTTCCTGAATCTAACATTTCACGCACATTAGATAAAGCTGCTTGAACATCATGCTTTACAGCATTATTAAGGTATTGAGCAAGTAATGACTTGGTCACACTACCCGTTACTTGAAGCGCATTATCATATGTCACCTTATCAAAACCAAAGGAAAGCACTTGATCTAAGATACTTAGCGCATCACGCATCCCACCTTCAGCAGACTTAGCAATAACTCTAAGCGCTTGATCATCATATTCAATTTCCTTTTCATTCAAGATAAATTCCATTCTAGAAAGAATATCTTGAGCGGTAATTCGTTTGAAATCAAATCTTTGCACACGAGAAATAATCGTAGCTGGAATCTTTTGTGGTTCCGTGGTTGCTAAGATAAAGATAACATGTGCTGGTGGTTCTTCTAGTGTCTTTAGAAGTGCATTAAATGCTCCGGTAGAAAGCATATGAACTTCATCAATAATATAAACTTTGTAAGTCGCTTGTGTTGGTGCGTACTTCGCTTTGTCTCTAACGTCTCTAATTTCTTCAACCCCATTATTGGATGCGGCATCGATTTCGATAACATCATTTAATGTTCCATTAGTAATGCTTTGACAAATCTCACACTCGTTACAAGGTTCTCCATCTTTTTGATTAGGGCAATTAATTGCCTTCGCTAAAATTTTAGCATCGGAAGTTTTTCCAGTTCCCCTAGGACCTGCAAATAAATAAGCATGACTCAACTGATTGGTAATAATCGCATTCTTCAATGTCGTAGTGATTACATCTTGTCCAATCACATCATCAAAACGTTGCGGTCTCCATACACGGTATAAAGCTTGATAACTCATGGAAAACTCCCTTTCATAAAACTAGTTATGTATATTATATATTCTATCGATGAATTATTCCATTATCGTTTTCCTTTAAAATAAAAAAATCTCTTAGCCAACATTTGACTAAGAGTTTATTTGTATAAAAAACAAGAAGCACAAGCGTAGAATACTTAGTGCTGCTTCCTTTCGGATCTGACACGGTTCGTAAACACAACTTTGCTTCCAGGCCTTACGGCATTAATAATATTAACTTATTGAAAAACTTTTTTCAAGTTTAATTATTTTTTCCTTTGTTCTTTTCGTTTCTTTCTTTTCATTTTAAAGAAACTCTTCATTATATTGCTACATTCTGTGTTGATAATTCCTGAATATAATTCCACATGATGATTCAATCTATCATCGGAAAAAACTTGATATAAACTTTTAGCGGCTCCCGCTTTAACATCATCGGCACCATAAAAGACTCTTTTAATTCGTGAATTAATAATCGTTCCTGCACACATTAAACATGGTTCAATTGTTACATATAAATCACAATCTTCTAGTCGCCAACTACCTAAATGTCGGCAAGCTTCATCAATTGCAATCGTTTCAGCATGATCCATCGCAATGTTACTATGCTCTCTTAAATTGTGGCCTCTCCCAATAATTTTACCATCATGAACGACTACTGCTCCAATAGGGACTTCATCAATCAAGTATGCTTTTTTGGCCTCAACTAAAGCTTCTTGCATGTATTTTTCTGCTAAATTATCCATTGTAAACACTTTCCAAGATGTAGTATCCCTTGTTCTTTTTAATAATTTCACAATTACCAAATAATGATGTCATTAATTTTTTAGCAGATGGTGCCCCTTGCTTCTTTTGCAAAACAACAGTTAGTGTTCCATTTGGAACTAGATGAGATACTGCTCCTTCGATCATCCCATCAACAACATCCTTTCCTGCTCTTACAGGTGGGTTCGTGATGATGGCAGCAAACTTATCTTCAACTGTTTCATAAATATTAGAATTATGAATTTTTACGTTAGCAACATGATTTTGTTCAGCATTTTTAACAGCTAATTCTAATGCTAAGTTATTTACATCAACCATTTCAAATACTCTATCTGGATGATGCTTGGCTAACGCAATTGCCATCGGACCGTATCCACAGCCTAAATCCAAAACATTTCCATCAGGGATTTTATCCATATTGACGCTTTCAACTAATGTTTTAGAACCAAAATCGACTGTTCGCTTAGAGAACACTCCATTGTCAGTGGTAAAGGTTAAATTATTTCCTAACAAATTAAAATTCCATGTGTGAAGCTCATGGACAACATTAGGATTTGGTGTATAATAAAATTCGTTCATTTGAAATCAGATCCTTAAATAAAAAATTTTTAAAATTCTCTAACACACTGTATCTAGTAGATTGGAAACATTTCCAATACTAAATATGGTGTTTTTTATTTGATTTTTTTCTTTTCTGGTGTAAACTTTTATATATAAATTAACCGAAAATATCGTACATATTTCGTCAAAAGAAAGGGAGCAATACACATGGCACAAGTTACTGTATATTCAAAAAATAATTGCATGCAATGCAAAATGACTAAACGCTTTTTAAGCGAACACGATATCGATTTTATCGAAAGAAACATCAATGAAGAACCCGAATACGTACCATACTTAAAATCAAAAGGTTTTATGTCATTACCAGTAGTTGAAGCTGATGGTATTGACTCAATTTCAGGTTTTAGACCAGATCAATTAAGCCAACTAGCTTAATTTAAATTTCGTATTATTCATTATAATATAAAAAGTAATTTTTGGCGAAACCGCTAATGGTCTCGCCATATTTTATCTATAAATATCAATTTTTTACTATGAAAGAGTGGTTCGAACATGTCATTAAAAGATTTGAAAGACGTAACTTATTACGATCTTAATAATGAAATTAACATCCCTAAGGATGATAAAATTCAACTAAATAAAGATAAAGATGCCCTAGCAGCCTTTATCAAAGAAAACGTAAAACCTAATTTAAAAACTTTTAATTCTTTAAAAGAAAAATATGACTTTTTAGTAGAAAATGATTATCTTGAAGAAGAATTCTTAGCAAAATATGACTTCTCATTTATTGAAAAAATCTACGATTATTTGAAGAGCCAAAATTTTGAATTCAAATCTTTTATGGCTGCTTACAAGTTTTATGCTCAATATGCATTAAAGACTGATGACGGAAACTTCTATCTAGAAGAATTTATCGATCGTGTTGCGATTAACGCATTATACTTTGCAGATGGTGATGAAGAATTAGCAATGAACCTAGCTGATGAAATTGTTCATCAAAGATACCAACCTGCTACCCCATCATTCTTGAATGCTGGTAGAAAACGTCGTGGTGAATTCGTTTCATGTTTCTTAATTCAACCAACTGATGATATGAACACAATTGGTAGAACTATTAATTCTGCTTTACAGCTATCACGTATTGGTGGTGGTGTTGGAATTAACCTTTCTAACTTACGTGCAGCTGGTGACCCTATCAAACATATCGAAGGTGCTGCTTCTGGTGTTGTTCCTGTTATGAAATTATTGGAAGACAGTTTTTCTTACTCTAACCAATTAGGTCAACGTCAAGGTGCAGGTGCAGTTTACTTAAACGTATTCCATCCAGACATTATCGCATTCCTTTCAGCCAAGAAAGAAAATGCTGATGAAAAGATTCGTGTTAAGACTTTATCACTAGCAGTAACTGTTCCTGATAAGTTCTATGAATTAGCTCAAAACGATGAAGACATGTACCTATTCAGTCCATATGATGTGGAAAGAATTTACGGTGTACCTTTCTCATACGTTGATATTACCGCTGAATATGACAACATGGTTAACAACGACGAAATCAAGAAGACTAAGATTAACGCTCGTGAACTAGAAACTGAAATTAGTAAGCTACAACAAGAATCTGGTTACCCATACATTATTAATATCGATACTGTTAACAAGGAAAACCCTATTGATGGTAAGATTGTTATGAGTAATTTATGTTCAGAAATCATGCAAGTACAAGAACCTTCTACTGTTGATAACGAACAAAACTATGAACAATTAGGTACTGACGTTTCATGTAACCTAGGATCAACTAACATCGTTAACTTAATGGCTAGTCCTGATTTTGGTAAGTCAGTTGATGCAATGGTTCGTGCTTTAACTTTTGTTACTGACCACTCTGACATTGATGTTGTTCCTTCTATTCAAAGAGGTAACGCCCTATCACATAGTATTGGTCTAGGTGGAATGGGTCTACACAGTTTCTTAGCTAAAAACCAAATTGAATATGGTTCTGACGAAGCCATTGAATTTACTGGTGTTTACTTCATGCTATTAAACTACTGGACTTTAGTTGCTTCAAACAAGATTGCTGCTGAACGTCACGAAACTTTCCATAATTTTGAAAAGAGTCAATACGCTGACGGTACTTACTTCGACAGATACACCACTAAATACTGGGGCCCAACTAACGAACGTGTTAAAGAATTATTTGATGGTATTTTTGTTCCAACTGAAAGTGATTGGGAAGAATTAAAAGAAGCTGTTATGAATGATGGTTTATACCACCAAAACAGGATGGCTGTTGCTCCAAACGGTTCAATTTCATACATTAATGATTCTACTGCAAGTTTGCACCCTATCATTAGTCGTGTTGAAGAAAGATACGAATCAAAGACTGGTAAGATTTACTACCCAGCTCCATTCTTATCAAACGATACTCTAAAATACTACAAGTCAGCTTATGATATTGACATGAGAAGAGTTATCGATACTTACGCTGCTGCTCAAAAGCATGTAGATCAAAGTATGAGTCTTACTCTATTCATGCGTTCAACTATCCCTGATGGATTATACGAATGGAAGAACGGTAGAACCGATAAAATGACAACTCGTGACTTAACCATTCTTCGTAACTACGCTCACGCTAAAGGTATTAAGTCATTGTACTACGTAAGAACTTACACTGATGATAACCAAGAAGTCGGTGTTAACGAATGTGAAAGTTGCTCAATCTAAACTAGTTAGGAGATTTTTATTACAATGGAAAATTATAAAGCTATCAACTGGAATGCGATTAGTGACCAAATTGATAAAGCAACCTGGGAAAAATTAACCGAACAATTTTGGTTAGATACTAGGATTCCCCTATCAAATGATTTAGCTGATTGGCGAACATTAGACGATGATCACAAATGGTTAGTTGGTCACGTCTTCGGTGGTCTAACTCTACTAGATACCCTTCAATCACAAGATGGGATGGCTGCACTTAGAAAAGACGTTGCTACACAACATGAAAGCGCAGTTCTAAGTAATATTCAATTTATGGAATCTGTCCATGCGAAAAGTTACTCATCAATTTTTTCAACTCTAAATACTCCTGACGAAATTGCTGAAATCTTTGACTGGAGTGATTCAGAAGAATTCCTTCAAAACAAATCAAAGAAAATTTATGAACTATATCATGATGATTCAAATCCATTGAAGAAAAAGATTTCAAGTGTATTTCTAGAAACTTTCTTATTCTACTCTGGTTTCTATACCCCACTTTGGTACTTAGGACACAATAAGTTACCTAACGTGGCTGAAATCATTAAGTTAATTCTTCGCGATGAGTCTGTTCACGGAACATACATTGGTTACAAATTCCAATTAGGTTTCAACCAATTAGGTGACAACGAAAAACAAGACTTAAAGGATTGGATGTACAACTTCTTATACGACTTATACGAAAATGAAGAAAAGTACACTCACATCTTATATGATCAAGTTGGTTGGACTGATGACGTATTAAAATTCATTAGATACAACGCTAACAAAGCGCTAATGAACTTAGGTCAAGATCCATTGTTCCCAGATAACGCCGACGATGTTGACCCAATCGTTATGAATGGTATTTCAACATCTACTGCTAACCATGACTTCTTCTCACAAGTTGGTAATGGATACCGTTTAGGTGAAGTTGAAGCAATGAAAGATGACGATTACAAGATTTGGTTCCCAAAAGATAATCAATAATAAAAAAGCAGTCATTAATAATTAATGACTGCTTTTTTATATCTATCATGGCCAAAAAAATACCCAAGATTGAGTTTTAAATATCAATCTCGGGTATTTTTATTTACATCATTTTAAATTGATTATAGGCCTATTTTTTAAACCATTTTTTCCAAAATGGAACCTTTTCACAATTCTTCTCAACATGTTCATTTACCAATACTAATAATTGTAGCATTGTGAAGACAAGTGAGTTTCCTCGACGGTAAGAAATATACTTAGGAGTCCATTCACTAACGTATTTTTCTTTGTAAGATCTTAGTCCTTGGAAACTGTAGAACGCTGTTCCATACTTGTAAATCAGGTTAGATATCTTTTCATCAATAAAACTATATCTGGATTCGCCAACATTTGATAGTGGTGCCATTCCTAAGTTGAAGTAGTTATACCCTTCATCTTTAACATAGTTAAAGAGATTAATGAAAATCCCATCCATGATACCAGATGGTGCATCTTCACTTGAACGCATTAAGTCAATCGATGTCATTTCACGGTCACCGGTTGGCATAATATTTGCAAATGCGACCGGTTTATTGTCTTTGTCTTTCATAACAGCGATTGGGGCTTGATTTAGGTAATATTTATTAAAGTATCCTAGTGAGAAGCCCTTTTCTGGTTTTCCGTTTAACCAGTTGTCAGATACTTCTTTCAATTCATCGATGAATGCATCTGAGAATGGTGGTTGAATAATTTCAAACTTGTATTCATCACGTTCAAATTTATTCATTAAGGCACGTTCACCACGATGTTTCTTTCCAGTAATGGAGAATGTATCTAGTGCAACGTGTCCTTCTTCACCAGCTTTGGTAAAACTAAAACCTTTTTCATGAAGAAGCATTGTTAATTCTTCACCAATTTCGTAGAAAACAAGTGAATAGCCAATGTTATCACTGTCTTCAATAAATTGATCAACAGCATCTTCTAACTTGGCCATGTTACCAATTGGTTCACCCATTATCATAATCTTGTTAGCACGACATTTGTACATAAAGAATAGTTGGTCTTCTCCACCTTCTTGATAGAAGTAAATATCCTTATCACGAACATATGCTAAATGACTAACTTCATTTCCACCAAATTTGTTAATGACTTCAGAAACACGGTTAGCATCGAATGGTTGATTTAACCAATCTACTTTTGAGTATGAAAGGAAACGGTAAGTTAAGACTAAGATTAAGCAAGCTAAAATCAATCCTAAGAAACCAGCAAACCAAACTTGTGGTGAAGGAAGTAGGTATGAGTTTGACCAATGGAAAACAGCGAACTTGAAGTTAGTAAGTAATCCGATGATCAAATAGAAAATGAAAGCTAAGCCAAAAATCAATAAATCAATTAATACATGTCCCCATGAATATGTGAATTTTTGACGGTATAAAACACCATAACTTAGCCATAAACTAATTAATAGCACTACTGAAAGAGAAATCATATTGCTTGGGAAATCTTCTTTCCAAAGGGTATTACCCATCGCAATGATTAAAAGAACCGCAGTTGGCCAAAAAGCTTTTTTAACTTTTGAACCAAACCCACGCGCAAATCCAATTAATAAGAACGCTACGATTACTGTACTTAATTGATCTAAGAAATAGAAAGAATAAGGTTCCAACGAAATATAGAATCTATTCATTAAGACCAAGTTAGGAATGACAGCAAGTAGTAACATCATGATTCCTGAGAAATACATAAATAGTGTTATAAACATATGTGCTAATCTTTGAATGATTAACTTAGGAATCCCATCTAAAAATGCATTAAAGCGTTGGAATACATCAATAATTAAGAAAATAATTCCTAAAGCAACTGGGAAAATGTAATAAAACGCACGGTATAAGATTAACCAAACAGCGGCATCACTTGGTGTTACCCCAATAAATGTTAATCCTAATAACATTGTTCCTTCAAAACTACCAAGTCCCCCAGGAACTAGAGACGCTACCCCAACAACATTCGCAACAACAAATACAGGGAAAACGGCTAATAGATTAATTGGTTGATGCATAAATGCACCAATAGCCATGAATAAACCTGCACATCCTAGCCATTCTAAACATGATCCAGCAATTAGTTGTGATTCAAGTTTAATTGTTAAGTCTTTAAAGTAATCAGAATCTGTGAATCTAGTAATGATAAATAGGATTGGGAAGTATAGTCCCCCTAGAACTAGAACAATCCACCACCACCAATCATGACTATTAGTCCCAAATCCGAAACTAAACATCATAATTAAAGCGATCCAACAGTAAGTTGATAAACCTGCTAGTAAGAATATCACGATTTTTGAAATTGCATATAAAATTTGTTTTTTAGTCGCATTTTCACTATAGAAACTAGATCTCATACTAGCCCCTAATACACCACCAAATCCAGCGATGTTGGTTAATGTGTTAGTAATCCACCCTGTTTTTATGATATAAGACTTTTTAAACTTACCAGGTAAGAAATCAACAATAGTGAAATCATAAATTAACATTGGAGATACTGCGATGAATCCCAAAAGAATCATAATAAAGATAGATAGCGGTGATAACCTAGAGAAACTTTCCGCCATTTGTCTTCCACTAATTTCTTTTGAAACAGAAAAAATAACATGAACTACAACTGCTAATACAAATAAAACGAAGACAACTTTAACCAGTGTCATATGACGATTTATCCAATCAGCACACTTTTTAAATAAAGCTTTCAATTCTGCTTCCTCCATAAAAATCTAATTATCTACATTATCTCAATTTATAATTAACATAACAAGGTTTTATATCTAATTTATGTACAAAAAAAGACACATGATAAACATGTGTCTTTTTGAAAAGGTTTAAATTACTTAAGAGTAACTTGTGCGCCAACTTCTTCAAGCTTAGCTTTGATGTCGTTAGCTTCGTCTTCTTTAGCATCTTCTTTGATAACTGAAGGAGCACCATCAACAAGGTCTTTTGAGTCTTTTAGACCTAGACCAGTGATTTCACGTACAACCTTGATAGCCTTAACCTTTTGGTCACCAGCTGAAGTTAGTTCTACAGTGAATGAGTCTTTAGCGGCACCAGCAGCACCACCAGCAGCAGGAGCAGCAGCTGCTGCAGCTGTAACGTCGAATTCTTCTTCAATAGCCTTAACTAAGTCGTTTAGGTCTGAGATTGAAGCTTCTTTAATTTGTTCAATAATGTTATCTTTATCAAAAGCCATTTTAATTTCCTCCAATTTGGATAGTTATAATTTTATTTGTTGAGCTTAGGCTACGTCGCCATCGCCCTTTTCTGCAACTGCTTTAACAGCAATAGCAAACTTGCGAACAGGTGATTGTAACATGCTTGCAAGGATTGAAATTGAATCTTCTCGACTTGGTAATGAAGCGAATTCTTCAATTTCAGCAAGAGTAGATACCTTACTTTCAAGGATACCACCCTTAATTTCAACAGCTTCAGTATTGTCAGCAAAGCTCTTCAATACTTTAGCTGGAGCAATAGGATCTTCATCAGAGAATGCTACGGCAGTAGGACCCTTGAATAAATCACCTAATTCTTCGTAACCTGCTTCTTTAGATGCACGTACAGCAATGTTATTCTTGATAACATTGAATGAAACGCCTGCATCACGTAATTGCTTACGTAAGTCAGTTACTTCAGCAACGTTCAAACCACGGTAGTTAACTACAATAGCTGTAGTAGCGTTCTTGAATTGTTCAGTAACTTCTTCTACACGTTTAGCTTTGGCGTCGATTACTTCTTTCTTTGGCATTGTTTCACCTCCCAATATTTTTTGGGATTTAATAAAAAATCCCTATGCCACCTAGACATAGAGAAACCGTTTTAAGTGTCCTCGTTGGGATATTAAGGTACAAGTACCACCCAAGTCTTAGGTAGATATCAATTTTATAACAAATAGTATTTTACTATACATATAAAGCTTGGTCAATAGGGATTTTTAAATTCCAAATTAATTACTTAACTTTAGAATGATTCTAGATCAACCTTCACACCAGGTCCGAAAGTTGACGAAACTGATAAGTTAGCGATGTAAGTACCACGAACTGAAGCTGGACGGTTCTTAACAATCAAGTCTTCAATAGCCTTGAAGTTACCAACTAGCTTGTCAGTGTCGAATGATGACTTACCAATAATAACAGCAACGTTACCGTCACGGTCAGTACGGTAAGTTACCTTACCTGATTTTGAATCAGATACGGCTTTCTTAACATCCATAGTAACTGTACCAGTCTTAGGGTTTGGCATTAAGTTCTTTGGTCCAAGAACACGACCTAGACGACCAACTTGAGCCATCATGTCTGGTGTTGCAATAGCAACATCAAAGTCTAACCAACCGTTTTGGATTTTATCAGCTAATTCTGCGTCACCAACAACATCTGCGCCAGCTTCTTCAGCTTCCTTAGCCTTGTCACCCTTAGCAAATACAACAACTTTTTGGTCTTTACCTGTACCGTTTGGTAAGACAACAGCACCACGTAATTGTTGATCAGCTTGTTTAGTGTCAACATTTAAGTTAAATACAACTTCAACAGTTGAATCAAACTTAGCGAAATCAATTTTCTTTACAAGATCAACAGCTTCTTCAACAGAGTAAGCCTTGTTACGGTCTACTTGCTTTAAAGCGTCTTGATACTTTTTACCTCTTTTTTGAGCCATCAGTGTTTTCCTCCTTGCAATTGTGGTTGTAACGGATAAACCTCCCACATAACACCTAAATATAGGTGTTATGGTACTACAGTATAGAAACTAATTAAAAATTAGCCTTCAACAGTGAATCCCATACTACGAGCAGTACCTTCGATCATACGCATTGCGGCTTCAACATCAGCTGCGTTTAGATCTTTCATCTTAGTTTCGGCGATTTCCTTAACTTGGTCCTTAGTTACACTAGCAACCTTGTTAGTGTTTGGTTCACCAGAACCATGTTCAACACCAGCAGCCTTCTTCAATAGAATTGAAGCAGGTGGTGTCTTAGTAATGAAATCGAATGAACGATCTTCATATACAGAAATCACAACTGGAATCAAATAACCTGCTTGATCAGCAGTACGTGCGTTGAATTCCTTAGTGAATCCCATAATGTTAATACCAGCTTGACCCAATGCAGGTCCAACTGGAGGAGCAGGTGTTGCTTTACCCGCAGGAATTTGCAATTTAACTACGTTAGCTACTTTTTTAGCCACGAGACATACCTCCTTAAGTCCGTGTGTGGTAAAAATTGGAGATGAGATTTCTCCTCCCACTTGAGTATGCGTGAACATACAAAATATAATATATCACGTTTAATTATAATTAACAACCCATTTTTTATCTAATTGGTTGTACTTGGCTAAATGTTAATTCAGCAGTGGTTGCACGACCGAACATGTCGATATTAACCTTTAGCTTAGCCTTTTCATCGTCTTTTTCAATAATCTTACCAGTTAAGTCAGCGAATGCACCATCAATAATAGTAATAGTGTCACCAATTTCAGCATCAAGTTCTTGTTTTTCTTGTGCTACACCGATACGACTTAGAATTAATTCTACTTCATCAGGTAACAATGGAGTTGGTTTACTACCTTGACCATGTGATCCGATAAAACCAGTAACACCTGGAGTATTTCTAACGATGTACCATGCTTCGTCAGTCATAACCATTTCAACTAAAACGTAACCTGGGAATGTTTTGTCCATCTTAACTTTATCAACACCGTCTTTAACTTCGTGTTCTTCAGTTTCAGGAACAACTACTCTAAAGATAAAGTTAGACATTCCCATTGATTCAGTACGTGAATCAAGGTTAGCCTTAACTTTGTTTTCGTAACCTGAGTAAGTATGAATTACATACCATTGTTTTTCTACTGATTCCATTATGATTAACTCCCTTATATTTTTCCAAAATAAAAAAACTCCGTACTCACGAAGTTTTAAACTATCATTATAATATCACTATTGTGAAAATTTTTAAACACTAATTTAAATATATAGCAATCCTGATTGAATTGCCCAATCAACGATTGCAAAGAAGATTGCAAAAATAATTGACATTGATACTACGATAGTTGTATCGATTCTAGTTTGGTGACCGTTTGGCCATACAACTAGCTTCATTTCAGTACCAACACTCTTAAAGAATTTAAATAACTTCATCGTTTTCCCCCGCTTTTATACCGTTTGCTTATGCATTGTAGCTTTAGCACAATGCTTACAATATTTTTTTACTTCTAATCGATTGTCATGGTTATTACCGACCGTAGTCGTATAATTTCTGGAACCACAAACTGCACATTGTAAAGCAATTTTCTTTTGTGACATTTCTGATTACTCCCAGACTTTAATGCTTTCATAATATCATTTATATTTTTACTAGTCAACGAAACAAATATTAACGATAAGTAGCTTTAAGTACCTTTTTTAGTTTGATTTTTAACCGACTAATGCAATTTTCAAGAGTCTTGTCACTATGAGTTTTATTCAGATTACAGCGAAGCTCGTCCATTTTATCGCTGTTGCCCTCACAAATCTGCATTAACATTGCATGCGCAACTTTTAACTCCATTGGTGACAATTCATTTGAAAGCTTTTCTATGCACTCTTTCAACTTAATTGTTTCTTCCGGATGCATATAAACGCCATCTTTTAAACTATTATTATAGATAGTTTCATTTGCACTATATGAAACTAGTTTATCTGCTGGCATTCTTTTCTTTGCATTGCTTCTTCTTAAAATGTCAAACAAGTGATTTTTCAAACTAATTTTGAAGAGAGTTCCAAAAGAAGCATTTCGTTCAAAGCTGTAATTTTTAATATTCTTGATCATTACCAGCATTGCTTCTTGATACCAATCATCAATGTCCATGTCTGTTAAGTAATAGCCACTCCACACTTTATTTACAAGTGGCTTGTACTTGTTAAACAATTCTTTCAAAGCCTCTTCATTTCTATTATTCTTAAAATCCGTTATTAATTCTTTATCAATATTTTTAATCTTCATACGCCTCTTACTAAACCCCTATAACTTAATTATAAGTGCATAGATAAATTTAAATAAGCTTGAGTTTATAAGCAAGCGAACTTTCGTTCGTTTATAAAACATTGATGTAAATTAATATTCATTTAGAATTTTAATCTTTAGAAAGATTATCTCGTAATTTTTCTAATCTTAACAACTGATCATCCGACCAAGTTAGTCGTTGTGCGGTTAATTGATTAGAATAATTCTTAACATGTGATTTAATCTCTTTCTTTGATCTTTGAACATCCCTTAATAATTCACGCGATGATATTCTCAATGCTCCTGCAGAAAAGACAGTCCATTGTTCAGCTTGATCAGAAGTAACTACTACTACTTGCACGAATCTAGATTGTTTTTGACGAGCATAAGCCTCAATATAACTATCCGCAGTCTCATCCTTACTAGTCCATATAATATCTAAATCATATTTATTATCTTTTTTAGATAATCCAGGTACATACATCGCATCAAAGATAATTTTCATATCGACGTCACGATATTTTTTATATTCAGAAATCGTATGAATTAAAGCATCCCTAGCGTCAGCTAATCTGTCCTCTAACTTTAGTTTATTCAATTCAGGCCAGCTACCAATTACATTGTATCCATCAATCAACAGTAATTGTTTTTTCATTTTTAAAACCCTCTTATAATGGATTTCTTGAGTTATAAGCTTGATACATTAATAAACTAGCAGCAACACTAGCGTTTAAACTTTGTAATTGACCTACCATTGGAATAGTTAACATTTCATCTACATTCTTTTTCAATAATGGTGAAATTCCTTTTCCTTCATTACCAATAATTACAGCAACTGGGCCTTTAGCGTCCCATCTTCTATAATCTGATCCCTTCATATCTGTACCAAATACCCAAACACCACGTTCTTTTAATTCATTAACAGTGTTAACTAGGTTAGTTACTCGTGCTACTGGGATTCTTTCAATTGCCCCAGCAGAAGTTTTCGCAACAGTTGAAGTTAATCCAACTGCACGGTGTTTAGGAATAATAACTCCGGTTACCCCTGCAGCATCAGCAGTTCTAATGATTGATCCTAGATTATGTGGATCTTCGATGTTATCTAAAATCAAGAAGAATGGTGGAACATCTTGTTTTTCTGAGTTATCAAACAATTCATCAACCGTTGCATACTTGTATGGTGAAATTGAAAGGATTACTCCTTGGTGATTTTGATTATCAGATAATAAATCTAATTTTTGCTTTGGTACAGTAGAAATGACTAAGTGCTTTTGTTTTGCTAACTTAATAATTTCTTCGATACTTTTTTCATCTTTTTTAATTCCATTTTGCAAAAAGACCTTGTTGATTTCTTGTTTCCCTCTTAATGCGGAAACGACCGGATGACGTCCGATAATAAATTCACTTTGATCGCTAGTTTTCATATTGTGGCCTCCCTGCTTCTACTTGTTCAATGCACCATTGTGCTAATTCAGATAATCGTTCATTTTGTTGTGTTAGTGATAGGTATCCCATCATTGCTTCAAAACCGGTTGAAAAACGGTATGTTAATACACTTGTATTTTTAGCATGAGTATAACTTTTCGCATTTCTTCCGCGTTTAAAAACGGCATCTTCTTCCTCAGTTAAAATTTCATCTTCTAACATAAGTTGAATTAATGCTGCTTGTGCCTTTGCAGACACGTACTTTCTAGCAGTTTTTTGTAAACGATTAGGCTTGTTAATTCCTAAGTTTAATAGGTGTTTTCTAATAAACACTTCATACACAGAGTCGCCTAAATATGCTAACGCGATTCCATTCAACTGTTTATAATCAATGTTGTTTTCCATTATTTATTCCCTTCTAAAACGGGTTCCTTGAGCTGTATCTTCTAAAATAATCCCAAGTTCTTTCAATTGATCCCTAATTTCATCACTTCTAGCGAAGTCCTTATTTTTACGAGCTTGATTTCTTTCTTCAATCAAACCTTCAACTTCACTATCATCAAGTTTTTCTTCTTTTAGAATCACACCAAAAACAGATGACATTTTAACTAATTTATCGATAATTAACTTAACAGTTCCAGCACCCACTTCAGGTCTTTCTGCATATAAATTACCTAATTTGGCTAATTCATAGACAGCATCGATTCCGTTTTGCGCATTAAAATCATCATCCATTGCATCTTGAAAATCAGCTTGGATTTGGCGAATTTCTTGTTCTAATTTAATGTCATCTACATCACCAGCATCTACTAAACGGTAATTCAAATTGTTAAAAGCATTCTTTAACTTATTTAAGTTATTTTCCGCTGCTTTTAGGTTTGCTTGGTTGTATTGAATTGGACGACGATATTGGGTAGTAGACATTAGGAAACGAACAACTTGTGGGTCCACTTCCTTAACGATGTCATGCACAGTAACGAAGTTACCCAATGATTTACTCATCTTTTCGTTGTCATCACCTACTGTCACAAAACCATTGTGCATCCAGTAGTTAACAAACTTATGGCCAGTTTTGGCTTCACTTTGTGCACGTTCATTTTCATGATGAGGGAATTTCAAATCTTCACCACCACCATGAATATCAATCGTGTCACCTAAATACTTAGTTGACATTACTGAACATTCAATATGCCATCCTGGTCGACCTTCACCCCAAGGTGATTGCCATGAAATTTCGCCTGGCTTCGCAGCTTTCCATAGAACAAAATCGATAGGATCTTCTTTTTTAGCTAGTTCATCGTCACTGACATGTTGACTCGCACCTGATTCTAAATCATCAATACTTTGATGTGCTAAATGGCCATAATCAGCGTATTTTCTGGCACGGTAATATACATCACCATCCACTTCATACGCAAAACCTTGATCAACTAATGATTTTACGAAATCAATAATCCCGTCGATATTATCGGTCGCTCTAGGATTCATTGTTGCTGGTTCTACATTAAGCGCTTTAACATCTTCTTTATAAGCTTCAATATACTTGTCCGCTAATTCATTTACGGTAGTATTTTCTGCTTTCGCTTCATTAATTAGCTTATCATCCACATCGGTAAAATTAGAAATATAGTTAACTTGGTAACCACAATATTCAAAATAGCGGCGAATAGTATCAAATGCAACAATACTTCTCGCGTTTCCAATATGAATATAGTTGTATACTGTTGGACCACAGACATACATACCAACCGTTCTTGGCTTAATTGGTTTAAATACGTCTTTTTCTTGAGTTAATGTATTATAGATCCTTAGCATTAATGGCACCTCTATTTCTATTTTTTATTCTTATACAATTCTATCATAAGAATAGCTTATATATTAGGATAAATTCAAATAAAAAAGCCGCCTAAAGCATGCTTTAGTGCGACTAGTTTTATTATTGATTGATTTGTTTTAATGTTTCATCAATATGTTTCAATGCCTTTTCTCTACCAATCAATTCGATTGATTCAGGTAGTTCAGGTCCGTGACTTTCGTGAGTAACGGCAATTCTGATTGGCATCCATAGTTGACGACCCTTAATCTTAGTTTCTTTTTGAATTTCTTTAATTGCTTTTAGAATTTCAACAGTATCTAAGATTGGGGCTTTTTTAATCTTTTCAGCGAATGCTTTTAATACGACTGGTGCAGTTTCATTTTGAATTTCTTCAAGAGCTTCACCAGATACTTCAGCAGGTTCGTTGAAGAATACGTCAGCCATTTCATTAATTTGAGCCATGTAACTCATTTGTTGCTTGTAAGTGTTAATTAACTTACGTGCCCATTCGATAGTTAAAGCATCTGGATTTTCAGGTAAGTTACCCTTCTTAATCAATTGACGTAATGCTAAGTCCATTACAACATCTTCGTCAGCTGACTTAACGTATTGGTTGTTAATCCATTCTAGCTTCTTATTATCGAAGTTGGCTGGTGATTTACTTAAACGATTTTCATCGTACATCTTGATGAAGTCTTTTTGAGAGAAGATTTCATCTTCACCTTGAGGTGACCAACCTAGTAATGTAATGAAGTTAAACATTGCATCTGGTAGGTATCCTAAATCACGGTATTGTTCGATAAATTGAATGATTGATTCATCACGTTTACTTAACTTCTTACCGGTATCGGCACTAGTAATTAAACTCATGTGACCGAATACTGGAGCTTCCCAACCAAATGCTTCATACATCATTAATTGCTTAGGTGTATTAGCAACGTGGTCGTCTCCTCTAAAGACGTGTGAAATTTGCATTTCATGATCATCAATAATAACCGCGAAGTTGTAAGTAGGCATTCCATCACGTTTTACGATAACAAAATCTCCACCGATAGTGTCTGAGTTAAATTCAACATGACCTTTAACAACATCATCCCATGCGTAAACTTTGTTCTTAGGGACTCTGAAACGAATAACTGGTTTTAAACCTTTAGCTTCTGAGTCAGCCATTGATTTTTCAATTTCTTCTTGAGACATACCAGCATATTCATATTCGTAATGTGGCATGATTCCTTTAGCACGTTGTTCTTCACGGTCTGCTTCAAGTTCTTCTTCGGTTTTGTATGAGTAGTATGCTTTGTCTTCATCCAACAATTGTTGAATTAATGGATCATAAATTGATCGTCTTTCTGATTGTCTGTAAGGACCGAATTTTCCTGGATTATCTGGACCTTCATCCCAATCTAAGCCAAGCCATTTTAAGTTGTCTAACTGACTTCTCTCACCATCAGCTACGTTTCGCTTAGTATCCGTATCTTCGATACGGATAATAAACTTACCTTTATTATGTCTAGCAAATAGGTAATTAAAAATTGCTGTTCTAGCATTACCAATGTGTAAATGTCCGGTTGGACTTGGTGCATATCTAACACGAATTTTCTTATTAGCCAATGATATTTTCTCCTCTTCTTTTGTATAAATTCATAGAATAACATTCTAATTTTACAATTATTATCAGCAAAAATAAAGGGTAGCATTAAATCTATCCGTTTATATAATTTTTTATTTATTCATCGATTTTGGCAAAAATCATTTTACCTGCATCTGTTTGAATTGAACTAGTTACCTCAACTGAAAGTCTTTCGTTTAGATGGTTCTTTCCTTCTTCAACAACTACCATTGTTCCGTCATCCAAGAATGCTACCCCTTGGCTACGTTCAGTTCCCTTTTTAAGAATCATAACTTCTAGATGTTCTCCCGGAACAAAACGTGGTTTCAATGAGCTTGCTAATTCGTTAATGTTTAACACATTAACTTTTTGGAATTGGATTACTTTATTTAAGTTGTAATCGTTAGTGATGATTGAACCATTCACATCTTTCGCTAAATGAATTAACTTACTATCAACTTCTTTAATATCTTCAAAGTCCTTGTCAGTAACTTCAATTGGCATAATTTTTTCAGTCTGTAATTTATTTAAAATATCTAAACCACGACGACCACGGATTCTCTTTTGACTATCTGATGAGTCCGCAATATATTGTAATTCGTATAAAACAAATTTTGGCACTAATAAGGTTCCTTCAATAAAACCGGTTTTAGCAACTTCATAGATACGACCATCAATTAAGATATTGGTATCCAAAATTTTATACTTTGCTTCATTCCCATTGGTAGCACTAACTGAACCGCTCGCCTTCTTAATACTCATGCCAAAAATCTTTTTCCAGTCGTTTAATTTGGTAGTTCCTAAGATAAATCCTAAGTAACCAAAAACGATCATAAGTAATGCTGGCAAGATTAAGTTAGTAATTAGGTA
>NZ_BAABVU010000012.1:0-264080 GCF_040369555.1 Apilactobacillus pseudapinorum | reverse complement strand
TTGAAAATATTGACGGACATAATATGTATTTTGATGCTAAGTTAGGTAATTTAGTGAAATCAGATTATGTACTATACGATGGGAATTCGTATTATGCAGGATCTGATGGACAACTAGTTACAGGACTACAAACCATTGATGGACAAGAACAATATTTCAACGAAGATGGTGTTCAACAAAAAGGGATAATTGAAAATATTGACGGACATAATATGTATTTTGATGCTAAGTTAGGTAATTTAGTGAAATCAGATTATGTACTATACGATGGGAATTCGTATTATGCAGGATCTGATGGACAACTAGTTACAGGACTACAAACCATTGATGGACAAGAACAATATTTCAACGAAGATGGTGTTCAACAAAAAGGGATAATTGAAAATGTTGATGGCCATAATATGTATTTTGATTCCAAGTTAGGTAATTTGGTGAAGTCTGATTACATTAACTATGACAATGGTTTTTATTATGCAGGGTCAGATGGTAAATTACTAACGGGATACCAACATATAAATGGAAATATCCAATATTTTGACATAAACGGGAAACAAGCTAAAAATCAATTTATTCAAGTTTATCCTGGTCAAAATAAATTCAGATATTTTGATTTAGATGGTAATGAAATTTTCGGTAGTCATATCATAAATAATAGTGAAAGAATGTTTTTTGACAACGATGGTATTGAGGCAAAAGGTGTTTTCGAAAGAAACAATGATGGTACGTTATCTTATTACGATGTAAATTCAGGTAACTTATTAACATCAAGTACACGAATTAATGATATCTCAGTTGATATTAGTGCTAATGGAAACATAAAAGCTCCTAACCAACTATTGTCTGATGGAACTGCTTCTTATTATCTAGATGAAAATAGTCATGTTGAAACTGGATTAATCAAAATTGGTAATGATAATTACTATTTTGATGATACAGGAAAGATGACGGTATCTTCTAAATTGAATGTTAGTGGTGTTAATTATTATGCTGATTCATCAGGCAAATTGACAAAACTTGATGATAATTCAAATATAGATGGAAACAAATCATCTAGCGATGATCAAAATTCTAGTCCAAACACAACATCAAATGGAGACAAAACAACCAATAATAATTCCAATTCAACACAAACTTCATCTGTAGGTAGCGGAGTTGTTAGCGGAAATAATATTTCAACACCAACATCAACTCCTAAAATAAAAAATGATGATGACAACAAGGCTCCTGTTAATAATTCTACTAATAAAAACTTAACAACCAAAGAAGCAACTAAAAAATTAGATAGTTTACAGAGTTTTCTTAAGAAGAATGATAAAATTTTGGCTAAGTTAAGAAAACAATTGGATAAATTGAAAAAGCTTTTGAATAATAAACATACTAAAGAAAATAAAAAGAAGTATGAAGAAATTTTAAAGAAGCTAAATAAAACGAATAAACGAAATAATAGTTTGAAGAAAGAAATTAAAGCCTATAGTAATTATATTTCTGATAAAAAAACACTATCAAAAGATACGAAAAATCTATCTAAGATTGAATCGGAAATTAGTAAAATGGGAAAGAAACATTCTAAAAAGCTAAACTCTATTTATGTAAAGAAAGAAAAAGAAGCTAGAGCAATGCGTGCTAAGATTAATTCTTTAAACAAAACAATTAAATCGTTTGTGAAACATCACTAGAAGTATCTTAAATTAGAGCTTTCCACTAACGGGGGCTCTTTTTTTATGTATAATTAAAGTTATAAAAATGGAAAAATAGATTATGGGGATGAATTTCATGATTGGGAATGAAAGAAAATCTAGATATAAAATGTATAAATCCGGTAAACACTGGATTGTCGCAGCAATCACCACGTCTGCAATTATGGCGGGGATTACTTTAGCATCCGGTGTTACCACCCTTGCTGATCAGACCAGCCCGGATACCACCACTGTATCTACTAGTGATGCGACGACCAACTTAGATTATGCCAAAACAAAGACTGATAAGTTATTTGAAATCCAACCGGCTACAACTGTTAACAGCAATGACTCCAAACTGTTTTTACATTCTCAAATCAGCAGTAATGCTAGTGCTGATTTTCAATCTCATTTAAAAGTTAATAATAGTAAAATCTACTATTATTATGACAATGGAAAATATGCGACATCTACTATCATCAGCGATAATAACGTTAACTATTATTTTGGTTCCGACGGATCTTTAACATCATCCACTCCCAATTTAACTAGTGGTCAGATTTCTTCGAATTCCAATATTTCCGCATATTCAACTAGCAAGAAAAACTTCAATAATTTTAAAGGATATCTACTAGCAGATACTTGGTACCGTCCTAAAAAAATTCAATTAGCTAATGGCACTTGGCGTAAATCTACTAGCAAAGATTTTCGTCCTTTATTAAGTGTGTGGTGGCCGAACCGGAATGTTGAACTTGACTACTTAAATTTCATGTCTCAACACGGTTTTATTAATGGAACATTTGATGCTAACAGTAATAGCAATGAGTTAAACCAAGCTGTTGCCACAGTGCGTTTTAATATCGAAAAACAAATTGCCAATAATGGTGGCAATACCTACGCAATTAGTAAATTATTTAGCAACTTTATAAAATCAGAATCACGTTGGAATAAGAATAGTGAAAATTATGACATTAATGATGGATTCCAAGGTGGCTCTTTGAAGTACGTTAACAATAAAGAAACACCACAATCAAATTCTAAATATCGTCTTTTAAATAGAACTCCCACTCAGCAAAATGGAAAGATAAAGTACAACAAGCAAGAATATAACGGTTATGAATTTTTATTAGGTAGTGATGTTGATAATTCCAATCCGGTAGTCCAAGCAGAAACACTTAATTGGCTCCACTATATGATGAACATTGGATCAATAGCAAAAAAAGATGCATCCGCTAATTTTGATGGTGTTAGAGTAGATGCTGTCGATAATATGGATGCCGATGTAATTAATATCATTGCTGACTACTTTAAGGCTGCATACAAGGTTAACCAGAGTGATAAGAATGCCAATGCTCACTTACAAATTTTAGAAGATTGGTCGGATAATGATGCATATTATCAAGCAGATACAGGTACTAATCAAATGACCATCGATACAGATTATTTATCTGCATTGGAATCAGCATTAATGGCACAACCAAATAATAGAGCGAACTTAGCGAAAATTAAGATTGCTGGATTGGTAAATCGAACCAGTGACGTTTACAACAACTATAACTTGCCTAACTATACAATCGTAAGAGCTCATGATACAGGGGTTCAAGATGTATTAGCGAAAATTATTAAAAAGATCATTAATCCTAAATCAGATGGTTATAACATTACTCAATCAGAAATTAACAAAGCATTTAAGATTTACAATGCAGATCAACAAAAGACTGATAAACAATATACTCAATACAATATTCCAAGTGCCTATGCCTTATTGTTAACTAATAAAGATACAGTACCAAGGGTTTATTACGGAGATATGTACACAGATGACGGTCAATTCATGGCAACTAAATCACCATACTATCAAGCAATTGCCACATTACTGAAGGGTCGTATTAAATATGTATCTGGTGGCCAAGCGATGAATGCAGTTTCTGTTAATGATAATCAAGACACTGTTTTAACCTCAGTTCGATATGGTTCTAAAGCACTAACTAAGAATAGTAAGGGAAATAACTTAACCCGTAATTCCGGAATTGCGGTAGTAGAAAGTAATAATCCTAATCTAAAATTAAGCTCAACCGATAAAGTAGTAATTCAAATGGGAGCAGCCCACAAAAACCAAGCTTATCGTCAACTGCTAGCTACTTCTGATAATGGGATTGCTACTTATGATGTTTACAATAAATCATCTAAGATTTTATACACCGATTCAAACGGAAATTTAACTTTAGATGCCAGCGAAATTAAGGGTTATGCTAATCCGCAAGTATCCGGATATCTTTCAGTTTGGGTACCGCTAAGTGGTCAAGATAATCAAGATATTCGTGAACAACCATCTAAGAAATCCAGTGATGATGGACAAGTTTTACATTCTAATCCAGCAATGGACTCTAATGTTATCTTTGAAGCATTTTCTAATTTCCAAGATTTTGCCAAAACCAATGATCAATACACTAACGTTGTTATTAGTAAGCAAGCTAATTTATTTAAGCAACTTGGTTTTACGTATGTGGAATTAGCTCCTCAATACCGTTCTGTCGATGATAGTTCGTTCTTAGATTCAGTGGTACAAAACGGATATGCTTTCAACGATCGTTACGACTTAGGATATAAGAAACCTACTAAATATGGAACAATTACTGATTTACTAAATGCGATTAAAGCAATGCATCAAAAGGGTATTAAAGTCCTAGCTGATATTGTTCCAGACCAATTATATTCACTTCCTAATACCGAAGTTGTCAGTGCGGTTAGAGTTAATACTAATGGTGATTTAAATCCGGATACTAACTTGATCAATACTTTGTACCAAGCTAACTCAAAGGGTTCTGGGGATGATTACCAATTTAAGTATGGTGGGGCTTTCTTGGGTTATTTAAAACAAAAATATCCTAAATTATTTACCCAAAAACAAATTTCAACAGGTCAGACGATCGATGCTTCCAAGAAGATAAAAGTATGGTCTGCAAAATATTTAAATGGGAGCAATATTCAAGAAAAGGGTGTTGCATTTGTCTTAGGTAATACCGATAGTTCAGGATATTTTAAAGTCGGTACGAAGAACAGTAATTTACCAAATGTGTTAATTGGCAAGAACGCTAGTTATGGATTAGTTAAACAAAATGGTAAATACAAATTTATTACTACTAGTGGTCAAGTTGCTAAGAGTACGTTTTTAAAAGATAACAGTGGTAATTGGTATTATGTTGATGCGAAAGGTAATTTCGTCAATAAACCTACTACCATCAATGGTTATAAATATTACTTTTTGTCTAATGGAATTAACATGCGTGATGTTATCGTTAAGAATAGCGACAACACCTTAAACTATTACCAAAATAATGGAGCAATTGCAGTTGCTAAAGGATACATTACCTTGGATAAAGTGAAGAAAACAATTTATGTTAACCAAGGTGGAAAGTTACAGACGGGGTTCTTCATTCATGATAAAAACCTGCAATACTTTGATCGAAATGGTTATCAAATTAAGGATAAGTTCATGGATTATCAAAATGGAAAAGTCTATTTAGACCCGTTGAGTGGTGATGCGGTTGCAGGAGATTACTTCCAGTACAAAGGAAATTGGTATTACGCCAATGCATCTGGGCACCTAGTTTATGGATTGCAAACCATTAACGGCAAGCAACAGTTCTTCTCTAACGATGGAATCTTGCAGAAAAATGTCATTATTAATACTAATGGCAAAACATACTCCGCAGACTTTAATGGCATTTTGAAAGAAGTTTAATTACTAAAAAAGAGTTACCATTCACGGTAGCTCTTTTTTGTTATAATGAACCTAATAAATTAAAACGAGGTGAGAATATGTCTTTAAAGAGAATGTGGGGGATATCATTTCTTACAATTTTAATCATGTTTATATTCTTAACGATTGCTGAATTTGGTGCATTTAATTTCAATATTTACGCTAATCACAAGTTATTAGGCCAAATGGATCCAGGAGTAATGCGTTTATTAGGGGTTATCTTCATGGTGACCATTGCAAAACGTAGTTGGGATATTAAAATTTTTCAATCTAAACACGGCTGGAAAAGCTTATTTACTGTCGGTTGGTTGATACTATTAATTGCTCTAACAAACGTTACCATTTCCAGTGATGACATTGTTTGGGATGGAATTTTGCATCATATGAATGGCTTAAATATATTCCTAACATTCTTTATGGCCCTATTAGAATCTTTGTTTATCGGGATGTTTGAAGAAACAGCTATGCGTGGAATTATTTTCGGCGCTATGTTAAAGGCTTTCAAAAAGCACACTGTAATGAAGAGTGTTATTTGGTCTAGTGTTTTCTTCGGAGGTCTACACGCATTGAATTACGGTGCTCAACCCTTCTGGGATACAACTAACCAAATTATCTATGCGATGGGAATTGGTTTTATTTTAGCAGCAATGTATTACGTTACTAAAAACATTTGGGTGCCAATTGCCGCCCATGCAATCATGGATTACACCGCATTAGTTTTCTCAATGCATTCAATTTACTTTAATGTCGCTGGATATAACGACATCGATTTAACAAGTGTTTTGATTTTTATTATCGGATTACTGGTAGCATACATCACACTAATTAAATATAACCGTCGTCTTGGTAAACAAGATTGGTTCTACTAAAAAGGGCGCATTAGCGCTCTTTTTTAGCCCCGAAATTCCAATTACGTGATTTAGTGAACAAAGCCCAATAAGCCCATGATACCAATGATAAAGTCAAAATATTAAATTTATCTTAAAGTGAAATAAAAGTATTGTGTTTCTATTCACAATGCATATAATAAGACTTGTAAATAAAAACAAACACGAATTATAAGGATAAGAAGGTATACAATATGAAAGTTATTGTTATTGGATGTACACATGCCGGCACATTCGCCGTAAAACAAATTTTAAAAGAAAACCCAGATGCAGAAGTTACTGTATACGAAAGAAATGACAACATTTCATTCCTATCATGTGGAATTGCACTATACCTAGATGGAAAAGTTAAGGATCCTCAAGGATTATTCTACTCAAATCCTCAAGAATTAGCTGACTTAGGTGCTAACGTTAAAATGTTACACAGCGTTAAGTCAATCGACACAGATAACAAGACAATCGAAGTTGAAGATTTAGATTCACACGACGTATTCTCAGACTCATACGACAAGTTAGTTATGACTACTGGTTCACGTCCAGTGCTTCCTCCAATCGAAGGTCGCGACAACAAAAATGTCTTCTTCTGTAAGAACTGGCACGATGCCCAAATCTTATTTGAAAAAGCTAAGGACCACAAACGTATTGCCGTTGTCGGTGGTGGATACATCGGTGCCGAATTAGCTGAAGCATTCTCAAACCACGGTCACGAAACTACTTTAATCAACAGTGATGACCACGTTCTATCAAAATACTTTGACAAGAAGTTCACTGACAAGATTGAAGAACTATACACTGACCACAACGTTAAATTAGAATTAGGTGTGCGTGTTGATAAATTCTCAGGTGATGACGAATTAACTCTATCAACTAGTGACCATGACATCAAAGCTGATATGGCAATTCTATGTGTTGGTTTCCAACCAAACAGTGAATTATTAACTGGTAAAGTTGATATGACTGACAACGGTGCCATCATCACTAACGAATACATGCAAACTTCAAACCCAGACATTTACGCTGCTGGTGATAGTGCTGCGGTTCACTACAACCCAAGTCGTACTAACGAATACATTCCACTAGCTACTAACGCTGTTCGTCAAGGTATCTTAGTTGGTAAGAACATCGTTAAGCCAACTACTAAGTACATGGGAACTCAATCATCATCTGGTTTACAATTATATGATTACGCAATTGTATCAACAGGGATGACTGTTGGAATGGCTGAAAGAAAAGGAATGAAGGCGCACTCAGTAGTTGTTGAAGATAACTACCGTCCAGAATTCATGCCAACAACTGAAAAGGTAATGATGGAACTAGTTTACGACCCAGAAACTCGTCGTATCTTAGGTGGATCATTAATGAGTAAATACGATATTTCTCAATCAGCAAACACACTTTCAGTATTAATCCAAAACGAAAACACAATTGACGACTTAGCAATGGTTGATATGTTATTCCAACCAAACTTTGACCGTCCATTCCACTACTTAAACATCTTAGGTCAAGCTGCTCAAGCTCAAGAAGAAAAGTAGTAAAATAATTAAAATTCCCTAACAAATTGTTAGGGAATTTTTTTATTGCCTAATGTAGATTAAAAGATTATTATTATTTCTTGAGGTGAGAAAATGCAAAAAATAAAGCAAAGACTAACACCACAAAACATTTTTATGTTGGTGATTAGTTTTGTTTGTATGTTCTTTTTAACAACCGCGTCACCTTTTTATGAATTTAACCGTTCATTAGACGCAAATACAATGTATACAGTCGGAAAAGGGCTTTTACATGGATTAATGCCATATAAGGATCTATTTGATAATCGTGGTCCACTTATTTATTTAATTCATTCTGTGAATGCCGTTTTCTCATATCGTTCATTTACGTTTATTTATATCATTGAATCACTGTTGTTATTCTTAGACATCGCATACATTAATCGAATTCTATCATTTAAACTAAGTCGTCGTACTGCAATGCTATGTAGCTTTTTATTCATTCCACTAGCATTCAGTAGTCGTATCTTCTTCTATGGTGATTTACCAGAAGAATACGCTATGACATTTGTCTTTATTTTGATTTATTCATGTATCAAATACAATTGGTTTGATATGCCACGTCGTTACTACATAGTAAACGGTGCTTTTGTGGCCATTTTATTCTGGATTAAGTATTCACTAATTATTCCATGGGTCATATTCTTTGTCTTTGTCGGCATCGCATGTTTAATTACTAAACGTTTCAAGCAATTATTTATCATCATTTTGGATGCTTTAATTGGTTTCTTAGTAGTTACAATTCCAATTCTTGTATTATACTTGGCCACAGGAGCTCTAAAAGCGATGTTTTACGCGTACTTCTACTTGAACTTGACTCATTACCATGTTCAAGACGCAACGCTCTCATACACGCTTTTTAAGGTTATGTATCCAACCTTTGGTTTCCATCACCATTTAATTCTAATTAGAACCGTATATTACATTATGATTGGGTTATTTATTTACTCAGTTGTAAGATACATGGAATCAGTAGAAGTTCATGGTGGAAATAAAGCTTTACTAGCTTTAATCGTATTCTTAGATATCGTTCTAACATACGAAGCTGGTGGCGCTAGTTTCTCATATTACTTGTTTGCTTGCGAACCATTCATCATCTTTTACTTATTTGTATTAGGGTTATTGATTGATCGCTATATTTCTGATAAGAAGTATTTAATTTGGACGCTATCCGGTTGGGCATTATTGGGCATCTTTGCTACCAACCATAACTACCGTAGTAGTATGTTTGTTGCTAAACCACATCAAATGTATGAAGTTTCATTTACTAAGAAAATTAATGCTTCTAAAGATAAATCAATTTTGAATTATCACGCATTAGACTTAGGAATATTCACATACACTGGTACTTACAGTAAGGATCGTTTCTTCATCCGAAACAACTTACAATATGCTCCAATGGCACAATACCAACGTAAGTACTTACATTCATTAAAATACAAATTTATTGTTACTAAGTACTATTCTGATGAACTATTACCAAAACAAGATCGTAATTTCTTAAAGAAACATTATAAGCTTGTTGCTAAGAATTGGTATAACTACAGTAGTCATCGTCAAGGTCTAGTTGCTTTATACGAACGTAAATAAAAAGAGGACTCAATTGAGTCCTCTTTTAGTTTGCATTAATTATTGATTACGTTTGTGATGATTCATACCGTAAACGAAGTAGATTACCATTCCGATGACAAACCATACTAATGCGTATAGTTTAGCTTCGCTATCTAATCCCCAAAATACTAGTAGAGAAGCAACGAAACCTAAAGCGGGCATGACAGGGTAGAAAGGTTCTTTGAATCCTGGCATGTTGATATCTTTTCCTTCACGTTTACGTAATGGGTAGATACCAACAGATACAAACATGAAAGCAATTAATGTTCCGGCAGAAATTAATTGAGATAGGAATGTAAATGTTAGGAAAGCACCGATAACGACTGAAATGGCAGTCATAGTGATAATCGCATTCACTGGTAGGTTATGTTTTTTATCAACCTTACCTAAGAACTTAGGAAGCATTCCGTCACGACCAAATGAGTAGATTAGACGGGAACCAGCCATCATCATTCCAATTAAAGCAGTGAACATACCCACAACAGCAACAATTTGCACACCTGAAGCAATGAATGGGTGACCAGCTTGACGTAATGCCCAACCAACTGGTTCAGCGTTATTATCGTAGTTAGTGTATTTGAACATTCCCACTAGCACTAATGACACCGCAACGAATAGGGTTACGGCAATTGCTAGAGAACCGATAATTCCGCGTGGCATGGTCTTTTGTGGATCTTTTGCTTCGGCAGAGTTAGCAGCGATGGAATCAAACCCGATGTATGATAGGAAAATTACTGATACACCGGCGTAGACTCCGCTAAAACCACCAAAACTAGTTCCGTCAGCATTGACTGTATGTGCTGGAATAAATGGTACGTAGTTAGCAAAGTGGATTGAAGTAGCACCAACAACCACGAAGACAATTACAGCAAGTACTTTTAGAATTACTAAGATGTTTTCGATAGTTGAAGTTTGTTCGTCACCACGAGTGATTAAAAACATTACAATTAAAATAACAATTACTGTGATGATATCAACTAATCCACCTTTTGCGCTAACAGGATTAGATAAGTAAGTGGGTAGTTTTAGTCCTAATGGTTCAATTAATCCACGGAAGTTAGCTGATAAACCAGCCGCAACAAATGACACCGCGATAAAGTATTCAGCTAGGAGAGCCCATCCGGCAACCCAACCCCAAAATTCACCGAAGATAACGTTGATCCATGAGTATGCAGATCCAGCAAACGGCATTGCTGAAGCCATTTCAGCGTATGATAGGGCAACTAGACCAGCCACGATGGCTGCTAGTAAAAATGAAATGGTAACAGCTGGACCAGCATAATTAGCTGCTACGATTCCAGGAAGTGTAAAAATAGCGGTTGAAACGATAGTTCCAACACCTAATGCCAAGAAATCCTTGGTAGTTAATGTTCTTTTCATTTTAGCGTCTTTTTCTTCATAAACGCTAGGGTCTTCTTTACGATTCATTCGTTTGAATAAATTCCCCATGATAATAATTACCTCTTTCCATAATTAACAAGTTAGAACTTGTCTTTGTCAATAAAAAGATATCCCACAGTTCTTTTTACCATTATTCGTTTTATCTATAAAAAACACACTCGAATATTTTAACATGAAAATAGCCACCCTGAATAGTCAAGGTGGCTAATTATTTTTTAATTTATTTTTAATTACTTAGATTTTTTATTAAATCTTACAAAGTATAGAACTGTCATAATTGCTAAGAAGACAATTCCAACTAGTAATGGAATTCTAGTATCATTATTAAAGAACATGAATACTAGAGTAACAAATAGTACTAGTAATGTTAAGTAGTTGGAAAGTGGTGCAAAAGGCATTGTAAATGGATGACCAACTAGCTTTTCAGGGTGTTGCTTTCTAAATTTAAGTTCTGACATGATAATTACAAACCATGGAACCATTCCTGGAAGTACAGATGAACTGTAAACGTAAACAAATACTTGATCAGCACCCTTGTAGAATAGAGGTAGGATAACGTTTAAAATTACCCCTACTAAAATACCAGTTGCAATTGAAATAACTGAAATATATGGAACACCATGACGGTTAATTTTGTTGTATCTATCTGGTAGTTGACCTTGTTGTGCTAATAGGTATGACATTCTACTTGAACTGTAGATTGCGGAGTTTGAACCAGATAGTGCAGCAGTTAAAACAACGAAGTTAATAATTGAAGCAGCTGCTGTAATACCAACTTGTGAGAATGTTTCTACAAAAGGTGATCCGATGTTAGCAATTTTATCCCATGGGTAAATTGATAGCATTACGAAGATTGAACCGATGTAGAAAATTAAGATACGACCAATAGTGTCTTGAATTGCTTTGACTAAAGTATGTTTAGGATTTTCAGCTTCTCCAGCAGTAACCCCAATTAATTCGATACCTTGGTATGAAGCGAATACGATTGATAGTGCGAAGAAGAATCCTTTAACACCACCAGTGAAGAAACCATGGCTCCATAAGTTAGAAATCCCAGTAGGACCAATGCCGTTGAAACCTAAAACGATAATCACAGCACCAACAATAATCATGGCAATAATTGTCACTACTTTAATTAATGCAAACCAGTATTCTAGTTCACCGAATGCGCTAACTGAGATTAAGTTTGCGATACATAAGAATACTACCGCGATGATTCCAGGCACCCATGATGGGATAGAAGGCCACCAGAATTGCATGTAAGTACCAATTGCAATCATTTCAGAAATTCCGACAACCACCCATTGGAAGATATTTGACCAAGCAGTTAAATACCCGAAAACCGGATGCATGTATTCAGCGGCAAAATGAGAGAAAGATCCACTAATTGGATTATCATATAACATTTCACCTAATGCTCTCATGATTAAGTATAGGAAGACACCTGCAATTGCGTATGCAAGTAGAACTGAAGGTCCGGTCCATTCAATGGTTGACTTCGCACCCATAAATAGACCAACACCAATAGTTCCACCCAATGCAATCATTTGCATTTGTCTAGAACTTAATTTACGTTCTAGTTTCTTTTCTTGCTTTTCTTCTGCCAATTTTTTCACCATCCTGTAAAAGAGTAATAAAAAACCTAGTACTACACTGTCTATTGTACTAGGGATTTTTTAAAAATGTATAACAAATTTGATATTTTTAAATAATTGCTACCTTAACACCGACAAAAATCTTGCTGACAAGCTTTTGAGGGTTCCCCAGTAAGATATATAAATGTAATTCTAATGTTTATTATTTTAGAAATGTTATTATACATTCACTTCGATGTCAAGTAATTACACAATAGGTGAATTTTATTCATCTATCATTTTATGACGCAATTAGTCTTTGAAATTAAATTTTACGAAATATAGAATTGTCATAATTAATAGGAATACAATCCCGATAATTAAAGGAATTCTAGTAGCTGGGTTAATAAACATAAAGATCAAAGTGATTGCTAAAAATACTAATGTTACATAGTTGCTGATAGGAGATAGTGGCATCTTAAATGGATGATTGACTAATTCATCAGCGCGTTGTTTTCTGAAACGAATTTGAGATATCAAGATAATTATCCAAGGTACCATTCCGGGAAGAACGGATGAACTGTATACGTATACGAAAATTTGATTTGCTGAAGGGAAGAAGATAGGTAGTAAGACGTTTAGTAATAGTCCTAATAAAATTCCCAATGAAATACTAATTACTGATACGTAGGGAACACCGTGACGGTTTAACTTTCTGAAAATCTTAGGAAGTTGTCCTTCTTCTGAAAGTAGGAATTCCATACGACTTGCACTGTAAATTCCGGAATTAGATCCAGATAGGGCAGCAGTAACAACCACAAAGTTAATGATTGCAGCAGCTGCAGTGATTCCGACTTGTGAGAAAGTTTCTACGAATGGAGAACCAATTTGGTTGATTTTATCCCATGGGTAGATACTTAAAATAACGAAAATCGCACCGATGTAGAAGATTAAGATACGACCAATGGTATCTTGAATCGCTTTAACTAAAGTTTCTTTAGGGTTTTCAGCTTCACCAGCAGTTACCCCGATTAATTCGATTCCTTGGTATGAAGCGATAACGATTGCTAATGCGAAGAAGAATCCTTTAAAACCGTTCGCGAAGAAGCCATGGCTCCAAATGTTAGAAATTCCAGTTGGCGCAATCCCATTAAAACCAAAGACGATGATTACTAGACCAACGATAATCATGGCGATGATAGTTACCACCTTAACTAAAGCGAACCAGTATTCTAGTTCACCGAAAGCACTAACTGATACTAAGTTAGCAATACATAGAAAAATAATTGCAATAATACCAGGTAACCAACTTGGTAAGTGAGGCCACCAGAATTGCATGTAAGTACCAATTGCGATTACTTCAGAAATTCCAACTACGATGTATTGGAAGACGTTGCTCCACGCAGTTAGGTATCCAAAAACGGGATGTAAGTATTCTGAAGCGAATTGGGAGAATGATCCAGTAACGGGATGAACGTATAGCATTTCTCCTAATGCACGCATGATTAAGTATAGGAATAATCCAGCAATAGCGTAATCCAGTAATACGGAAGGACCAGTCCAACCAATGGTTGATTTGGCTCCCATGAATAAACCGACTCCAATGGTTCCACCTAGCGCAATCATTTTCATATGACGGGCGCTAAGTTTTCTTTCTAATTTTTCTTCATTATTATCTGACATATTTCCACCTTCTTAAGTATATTTGAGCAGGAGAAACAAAAAACGTCCCTAACACAACTAAGTGTTAGGGACGTCTATAACGTGGTTCCACCCTGAATTTAGCATTACCAAAATAAAATAATAATGCCCTCATAATAGTCATTAATAAATATCGATTAAAAGAATATAAAGAGTGGTATTAATTAGATCGTCATAAACTCACTTTCAGCTATTGTGAATTCTCCCTGGAAGACGACTACAAATTAACTTGTCTCTAAATAACAAATATTATTGTATATCTAGAGTAGACAAGTGTCAACTGAAAAATGACAATTATTTGTCATTAGTCTTTTCAAGTCTTTCTTGTAAGTCAATGATGGTATCCATTGCAGCAGCAAATTCATCGTCAGAGTAGTTTAAACGGTTTAGACAACCTTGAACAGCTTGCAAGATAGGTTCTTTTTTTTCATTTCCTAATTCAGTTAAGTGAATTAGGACACGACGTTCATCAGCTTTATCACGATTTCTGGTAATCCAACCAGCTTTTTCTAGTCGTTTCAATAATGGAGTAAGAGTCCCATTAGATAATCCTAGTTTTTGGCTTAAGAAGTTAACGGTAACACCATCTTTTTCCCATAATGATAATAGAGTAATGTATTGAACGTAAGTTAAGTTAAATTCGTCTAAAGGTTCTTGATAAAATTTGTTAAATAGTTGATGTGCGCGTGAAATTTGAAAACAAATTTGATCGTTTAATGTAATTTCTTTGGGCATAATACACATGCTCCTTTCATTTGTTGTTCGGTGGTTTGTTTAGCAAGTGATTATATTGTATACAATATTAAAGAATATCACTATTTTGAAATTATTCAACAAAATAAGCACTGGGAATCACTCCGCAGTGCTTATTTAATGCTGCTTTTATGCTAATTTAGTAACTTTTTGTTTTTTAGCTTTTTTGTTATTACGTTTCGCGATTAATTCATCATCAGTTGGGAATTTTCTAAAGTAAACAAAGATAATAAATGCAATCACGAAGAAAACGATAGCGTAGATGATAGATCCAGCAATTATTTTATTAAGTGTTAAACGAGTCATCATATGTTTCATACCATCTTGGATTTGCATTTCAACAAAGAAAAAGTTGAAAGGATTGTAAATTAGTTCACGATGAACGTAAATGAAAATCATGAATAATCCAGCAATTCCTTCGGTAATAAAGGTAAGTGATACACCAAAAGCAATTGAACTGTACCAAGTCTTACAAAAACCGATTACCATCATCACAAATGATTCAAAGATGAAGAAATAAGCAATGTTTCCTAGTGTAGCCCATTGTAATTCAAGTGCGACCTTACCAGCTAAAACGTTTTCTGGAAAGATTAAGTACTTCATGAAAATGATAGTAATTACTGCAACAGCAAGTAGAATGAAGTAACTAGCTAAGATAGTAATCACTTTAGAAAAGAAAATGGTAACTTTACTATGTTTTGCCATATTTTCACGAATTTGTTTGTTGCTGTCCACCCCTGCAAATCTGGTGGTAGTAATAATAGTAGCAAGTAGTGTTATCACAGTGGTGATACCACCTAGAGAATTCATTAATTTCCAAGCATCAAGGGTCTTTGTATTCTTACCAATGATAGCCATTAAAATAGTAACAATGAATAAGAAAGCAACCATGCCAACAAAAATGATACGGTTCTTTTTGTTCATTTCTTGTTTTAATAAATCAACCAATATATTGGCCTCCAAATCTTATACGTTAATTATCATATGATGAGTTTATCACTTTTAGTCTCTGTTTCCAATAAAAAAACGACCTATCCAAAAATAGATCGTCTTTAAGGGGCGTAGAAATTTTAGACATTTCTGTGGTTGTATACTAGATAGGTAATTAATAAAAAGATGACTCCCCAAATAATTGTACCGATTTCCATTTGAGTTAATGAAAGTTGGGTAATTTGTTTATATTCAGGAATTGAGAATTGTCTCATAATATTTAGGAAGTTTAACGGATTATATTTAACCAATTCTAATTTATCCATTAAAATACCCAGGAAGACATTCATAATATTAGCGACAAAGTAAAATACTAAACCAAAAGCAATAGCAACGGCATTGCTTTTGAAAATATTACTAATAAGCAATACGATAGATACCATTAGGAAAAGGTAGAATGCCATTCCACCAAGATAAGAGAACATATCATTCCATTGTAGTTTACGATTTTCATTAAATAAGATGTTACCAATTCCAGTTGAGATAAATGCAATTACAACTAGGTAAAGGAACATTAACACGGCCATAATTAATTTAGAAATTAGAATTTGACCACGAGAGAATTGTCTAGCAAATAGATACTTAATAGTATTATTTGAGAAATCACTTGTAAGTAAAGAACTTGCAAATACGATCATTGCTACTAATGTCATAGATAATCCGTTACCAAACATTCTAGCACTGGAATTTATTGCGCTAGTGGCAGCACTATTGTGATAGAAATAACCGCTTAATAGTGAGATAGCAAGGACAATAATTCCCCAACCCATGTAAAATTTACCATGAATTTGTTTATACAATTCTTGTCTGATTAAAGTTAACATTATTTGGCCTCCTTAGTATTGTCGTCTGTTAGAAGTTTTAATAATGATTCTTCTAAATCGACTTGATTTCTTGCAACGTTAATGATTTCAATGCCAGCTTGATTTAGTGCTGAAAGACCGGCATTCATCGCGGTAGAATCTTCGTTGTCAGGAATTTCTATGTTTTTGTCATAAACAGTTACTTCAAAACCAGCAGCTTCTAAAGCGGCTTTACCATCTTCAATGTTTGTAACTTCGAATTTGATAGTCTTAGGACCTTCTGATAGGAATGAATTAGAATCAGCTTTTTTAATAACTTTACCATGGTTAATTACAACATAGTAGTCGGCAATTCTGGATAATTCATCTAGTAAATGACTAGAAATTAGTATGCTAATACCGCGTTTAGCAAGTTTAACTAATAAATCACGTAAGTCATGAGTTGATTGAGGGTCTAGACCGTTCATAGGTTCATCCAAGATAAGTAGCTTAGGATGATTTAGTAGTGAAATAGCAATTCCTAGACGTTGTTTCATACCTAATGAATATTTCTTGGCTTTTTTATCAGCGAATTCAATGATTTGAGTTTCTTCCATTATTTGTTGAATTTCTTCTTCAGTAGTAGATCCATCATTGAATAATTTCAAATTTTGTCTACCAGTTAGGTTTAGGTATGGAGCTGGTGATTCAATCATTGATCCTACATTGGCTAAACTTTTACGTTTGTTTGTAGTTAATAATTCTCCATTAATTTTAATTGATCCAGAAGAATAGTTGGTTAGGCCAACTATGCTCTTCATGATAGTTGATTTACCAGCACCGTTAGGACCAATTAGTCCTAGGATAGTTCCTGGTTCGATGTCAAAAGACACATCGTATAAAGCTTGTTTTCTTCCAAAAAACTTGTCTAAACTTTTAACTTCAAGTGTTTTCATAGTGCATCTCCTTTATAGCAATGGTTAATTACTCATGTAGCTAACTATATGTATTTTTTGCTTGAAAGTCAATAGTATTGATCGAAAATTAAGAAAACTTTAAAACCTTTGTATTCAACATTATGTCAGGTTTTATTTCAATTCTGAAATAAAATGTAATATTCCTGTAACAATACTCTAACCTTACAGTAAAAAAGCTGGGTTACATTGATGAAGTAACTTAAGGAGGGAAAACATTATATGCATTCGAATAATAAAATGATTACCTTTACTGTATTGGTTTCATTATTGATTGCGACATTGTTTTTATTACCACATATTAAGGCAAACGCAGATGTAGTTGCAAGTCAACAAAACGTTACTTCAACAACGCAAAACAACATTCAAGAAACAGCAAATACACAAACTACTAATGTGAATAAAGTTAAGAAACATGGCAAGAAGATTCTTAGTTCTACTAAGATTAAAAAACATTCTTCATCAAAATTACATAAACGTCTTTCTGCTGCTAACTCAGCAGCCAAAGCATTTATTGCAAACCATGAATCTGGTGGATCGTACACAGCAAGTAATGGTACTTGTTACGGTAAATACCAATTAGCAATTAGTTACTACCATGGTAACTTCTCACACAAGAACCAAGAAAGACTAGCTGACAAGTATGTTAAGAGTCGTTATGGCTCATGGGTCGCAGCCAAAGCGTTTTGGTTAGCCCACAGCTGGTATTAATAAAAAGAACCTAGTAATAGGTTCTTTTTTTGTACAAATTACAATCTAGTATTGAAAACTAGATGACGTGGTTATATAATGAAATAAATCAATAACGAGGTATTTATTATATGAACAACGATTTTACAAAAAAGACAACTGAATCAGTTAAGCAAAAGTTTAACTGGATAAAAGACAAGACATACTACTTATTAAATGAAATCTTTAGTGCAGTTACCCATGGAATTGGTGCATTACTCGCAATTATTGGTTCAATCGCATTAATCATTCATGGTTTTAATGTTGGTGGAGCAATGCGTATCACTAGTTTTATTATTTACGCTGTAACATTATTTGTATTTTACATGGCGTCAACCATGTTTCATAGTTTATATTTCACTAAGGTGGAAAAGTTATTTCAAATTTTTGATCACTCCGCCATCTACCTATTAATTGCTGGAACATACACCCCATATTGCTTAATCGCAATAGGTGGTTGGCTAGGTTGGTTAATTCTATCAGTGATTTGGGTAATGACCGTGTTAGGGATTATCTACAAGTCACTTTGGATGGGTAAATTAAAGACGCTTTCTACTATTATTTATGTGGTGATGGGATGGATGTGTTTACTAGGAATTGTTGATTTATACCATTATCTAGGTGTTCAAGGATTCTTCTTATTATTATTTGGGGGAATCGCATTTACACTAGGGGCATTAATTTACAGTATCCCTAAGATTCCATTTGGCCACGTTATCTGGCACGTCTTTGTAATGATTGGAACCATCCTAATGTACTTCTCAATTTACTTCTATGTATAAAAATAACGCTAGGTTAGTGATATACTAACTTAGCGTTTTTATTTTGCACTGAATAGATTTAAAATCACTACTCCGGCAACAATTAAGATGATGCCTAAAGCACTCATGATATTAATTTGTTCTTTATATACTAATGATGCGATTGCGGTGGTAGCGAGAATACCTAGAGCACTCCAATTGGCGTATGCGATATTAAGCGGAATTTTAATCATTGCGATAGATAAAAAGTAAAAACATAATGTGAATGAGATTAATGATCCGATTGTGGGTAGTAATTTCGAAAAACCCATCGACATCTTCAATAGATTCGTTCCGATTAGCTCCCCAATGATTGCCATTAACAAGAATAAATAATAAAACATATTAATTTACCTCGCCTTCAAATAATATTATCCTTATAAGTAAATAATATCACTTACGAATTTGTTTGTTTATCAAAAAAATAATAAAAAAGGTTTACTTACAAAAAGTAAGTGTTATAATTAAAATAATCAATTAAACAATAAAGGAGATTTAACTCATGAAAACAGAATTATTAGATTTACAAAAACAACGTCGTACTATCTACGCTTTAGGTCGTAACGTTGAACAAAGCAAAGAAGAACTATCAAACTTCATTAAGGAAACTATCAAGCAAGCTCCATCAGCTTTTAACAGTCAATCAACTCGTGCCGTTATCCTATTTAACGACTACCAAGACAAGATTTGGGACATCGTATTAGATAACCTAAAGCCACATCTAAAGGATGAAGAAGCTGTTAAGGCAACTACTGACAAGGTATCCGGTTTCAAGAACGGTTACGCAACTATCCTATTCTTCACTGACATGGACGTTGTTCACGGTCTAGAAAAGAACTTCCCAGCATACGCTGACAACTTCTACGACTGGTCAGAACAAGCTCAAGGTAATGCTCAATACGCTGTATGGACTGGTTTAGCTGAAAACGGTCTAGGTGCTAACCTACAACATTACAACCCACTAATCGACGAAGACGTTGCTAAGGAATTCGATATTCCAGCAAGTTGGAGACTACGTGGTCAAATGGTATTCGGTTCAATCGAAGCCCCAGCACAAGCTAAGGACTACATGGACGACGAAGATCGTTTCAAGATTTTTAAATAATTAAAACCCAATAAATAAAAACCAAAAAAGACTAGGTTCAATCGAACCTAGTCTTTTTCATTACTGTTTTGTACCTTTAGTACCACGGGGGTTATTGTTGGTAGGAGTATCATTATTACTCTGTTTACCCATATGGCGTTTCTTTGATAGATCTTTTAAGCTTTGCATTGCTTTAGCATTACGAATACTTTCAGGAGTGAAATTGTGACTGTTTGAGAAGTCTTCCACACGTTGACGTAATTCGTAGTACCAAGGACGTTTGGCATGCGTAGGGTAAGAAATGATTACCAAATGGTCATCTACATATTGACCTAAGTAAATTTGTGAAATTTCCTTATGAGTGTCTTTAGCTAAGTTTTCGATCCATTCAGTATCATGTCCCATTCTATCCAAGACATCATTGTTAACAGTTCCATCAGTAATAATTGGGTAGCTTAATGTTTCATCGCCGAACGTTGTAATGGTTAATTGACCATTTTGTTCTAGCACGGCTGATTTAACATCTTGGAAGTTGCTAACACCTTTAGTTCTTAACTTGAAGGATAAGTCAGCAGCTGACATTCCGTTTTTTAATGCGGTATCAACGTTTACAATTCCGTTTGTAATAATGTTTTGTGGTTCACCAGCGAAAATCCGTCTGAATAATGGGAACTGACGACTAAGAATGCGACTAGTGAAGATAACCAATGACCAAATTAATAGAACGATGAAGAATTGTAGGGTACCGATTTGTTCGTTGTAAATCATACCCCCGATAATTCCCCCTAATACATAGTTTTGGACTTGGTCAACGGCGTTAGAAGGAGCCAAGTTACCTTTACCAGAAAGGTTGATTTGGATTACTAACATGACAAACCCAATTAAGAACTTAAATAGAATTTCCATGTATTCAGAATTTAGACCACCAATTGTAAGCGATGGTTCATCGTGGTAACTAATCTTAGTAGGGATTAGTTGAATTGGTTGAAGTTGGTAACTGTTAAAACTAGCGTTAAATGTAGCTTGGTAAAATTTGCTACTGACTTTAACCGTCATTCCGTTAGTTAATTGTGGTGAGCTAACGTAAATTTTAGATGTAGAAATATGTTTGCTACGACTGATGGCTTTGACCATTTCAGTAGTTTGTGAGTTTTGCGAAGAAGAATTTCTTTGTTGCAAAATGTTACTAAACCCAATTGAAATTGCTAAAACCGCAACCAAAGTCATTGTAATAAATAAGTCACGATACTTTAAGTTGGTCCGATCGCGCATATATTTGAATCCATTAAAGATAATCAATAATCCAACCACAACAGCGAGTGCTAATAATAAGTATGTAACTAAGCTGTTGGGATGGGTTAGATAGTTGTATGAATATAAATCCATGTCATCACCTATATCCTTTTTTATTATTAGTATATTCATTATTATAGGACCTTTTTTATTTTTAAACCATGGCTTGTAATGCTCCGGTAACATTTTTTCACAATATTGAAACACTGTTGTTGCTGATATGTAGCATTTTGTCACTATAATGAAGTCAATCATTAAGAAAGTTTAAAGATTTTAGAAGACGAGGAAATGACTATGAATAAAACAACTATTAAAATATTAATATCACTGACAATGACTGTAGCAATGGCATTTGTCATGCTTTTTCCTGCAAATGAAACTACTGCCAGTGCCAATAGTTCAAAATACGTTAGTATTTATAATGTTGCGAATTCAAAATTAGGTACTCGTTATGTATATGGATCAACTGGTCCAAGTAGTTTTGATTGCTCTGGCTTCGTCAGATACATATTCAAACACGGTGCTAACAAAAATCTTGCTAGAACCGCGCAAGCTCAATACAACACCACTAAAAAAATCAGTAAAAAACAATTAAAAAAAGGTGATCTAGTTTTCATCGGTGCTTCTACTAAGAGTATTTACCACGTAGGGATGTACATCGGTAACGGTGAAATGATTGACGCGCAAAACAGAGGAGTGGTAAAAGAAAGCATTCACGCTCCATGGTGGCACGTCGTTGGATACACTCGTGCAATCTAATTAAAAGGACATAACATTTGGTTATGTCTTTTTTTGTGTTGATTTTTAGGCCACAAATAAGTATAGTTAGTTACATAAGTAATTAACTTTTAAAATACATATAGGGATGGATTGAAATGAATAAATTATATTGGAATCAAGTTGAATATAATAAGATAAAGCTTTATTTTACTTGTACCCGTAATGGGATTACGTTCATTAATAATCCCAATGCTGGAATATCTAATATTTACAATTTTTATCCAGAATTGGATGCTGAATTTTGTTTTAATAAACAAGTAACGGGACCGTATAAAGATGAAATAAAAGCATTTTTGGAAGGCGACAGAAAGTCATTTCAAATTCAAACTGATATGATCAATCCAGACTTCAGTGCCATTTATCAGGCAATTCAAGAAATCGAGTATGGACACACAATTACATTTAAACAATTTTGTCAGCAACACCCATTCGATGAGGGCGACGTCAAGGAAGCCATCCTGAATAACCCATTAATCATGATTATTCCATCTCATCGAATTTTAGGAGTCGACTACGCGAATAGTTACCGTAAGTTGGCAGATTTTAATCAATTACTATTAAGTATTGAACAAGAATAGGTGGATATCATGAAAAAATTACCAGAATCAGTTAAGATAGTGTGGCTATATGCTGCATTAATTACATTAGCAGTCGAAATTATCGTTTTTGCCGGCGCCTTTGTGGCGGTTAGATTTCTTGATTGGCCATATGTACAATATGTTCCACTAGTACTAGGAATAATTTTTGTGATGTACACCACGATTGAAATGGCATTAATTCCTTATCGTTATGCATTTCATTCTTATGCGATTTATGAAGATCATATTGAAATTAGTCGTGGTTTTATTTTTAGATGTCAATCAACTATTCCAATCGCAAGAGTCCAAAACGTTGATATTGAACAGGGCCCACTATTGATGATTAAAGATTTACATGAAATTAGCATTGATACTTCCGGATCATCTCATTCAATTGATGCGGTGACTAAGGAAGAATCAAAACGCATTAAGCAACGAGTAATGGAATTAGCAATGGAGGCGCGCAATGCACAATAAACTTTTAAGTCCATTTGCATTTGTCTACTATATCCGTGGTCTCATCTACATGGTTCCAGTTAGTTTTTTGATTGCTAGCTGGATACATATTAACTCAGTCATGATGATATCTATCATATTAACATTGTTATTTGTGAGCGACGCTTTATCATATTTTTACTTTCGTTATTCCATCTTAGATGATCAAATCGTGATTAAAAAAGGAATCTTTTTTAAGAAAACGATTCACATTCCATTTTCAAGAATTCAATCAATTCAACATAATCAATTATTTCTTTTAAAACCTTTCAATATCGAATCAATTAAGATAGAAACCGCAGGAAAAAGTTCTGAAGATGGTAACGAACTAACAGCAGTTAACGTTCAAGTTGGTGAGTACCTAGAACAAAAGCATCGTGAATTCGTTCATCCAACTAGTGATGAATCAGTAGTTGAAGAAAAACAGCAAGAAGCTGAAGAAACCACCAGTTCAGATAACAGTTACACTGCCGGAATAAAAGACATTGTTCTTTTTAGTTTTACTAATCTTAAGCTGCTCTACTTTTTTGTATTTTTACTATCAAGATTCAGTGGCGATTTCTTTTCATCAGCCGTTGACGATGCTGCAAACAAACTTAGTCATATGAGTGTAGCAGTGATTATCGCTAGTGTAATCATGGGGGTTTTATTAGCGCAAACGTTAGTAGTTGTATATAACGTGATTAAATATTTTGATTTTACATTGTCCAAAAAAGATAAATATTTAGAAATTGAAATGGGATTACTATCACGCAGTAAAATCCGTGTTTCCACCAACCGAATTCAAAGCGTGTTGGTAGAACAAAACTTATTGCAAAAGTGGATTCACATCAGCACCGTTAGAATCGTGCTTGCGACTGATGAATCTTCGAAAGATGATAGTGGTAAAGAATTAGCAATTGCTTTACCGAACCTGTTTGCAAAGGATTTTTCAAAACGATTTAAAGAATACTTTGGATGGGTGCCATTACAATATGTAGAATCATTTAAACCAACAATTAGAGCATGGTGGATATTTAGCCGTAATCTATCATGGTTAGTGCTTGTTCCAATAATCTCGATGTGCTTCTCCGATAATGAAGTCAAAATCATTTTAGCTTTGATTGCTGTCTTAATTTTATTGTTGATTGTAGGAAATGCTCATTTTAAATATAAAAGTACGGAAGTTAGTTTATCCGGGGATGGTAAAGATGATAGTATGGTGATCAATACAAGTCGATTATTGAATAAACGTCAATATTATATCGGCTGGCATCAAGTTCAAGCGATGCGGATTCGTCAATCTATTTGGATGAAGAAGACTCAATTAGCCCATATTGAAGTGATTATACGTAGTGGGATGACTGGGAAAACCGTCACTGCTAAATATTTACCTGTCAAAGTCGCACAAAAGGTGTATGATTGGTATCGTCAATAGAAAAATAGCGTAAATTTAAATTAAATCGTGTACAAACTATTGACACAAGATGTTAAACGAGTATCATATATCTTGTAATATAAATAAAGGGGGTTCATTTTTATGAAACTAACTATTACAGATGCAGCAAAAGAAAAGATTCAAAACAAGATTCAAGGTGACGCTAAGTTCTTCTTGAGTTTAGATGATGGTGTTGGAAACTTCTCTGACGCAGGATCATGTGCAATTGATACATCTTTTGATTTCATTGCAGTTAACCCTGATTTAGACGACAAAGATTTTAATGCAGAAATGGACTCAGATTTAGGTCCAGTATTCTACAAAGACTACAGTGGCTCATTCCTAGAACAAAACTTGAAGTTCGATGTAATGTACAATGCATTGGTACTAAAAGGTGATTCAGGTATGATCGACGGTAACGTACCAGTAGTCGACAAGAGAAACTAAAAACAATTATAAAAACTAAGCTTAAGTAACAAAACAATTATGGGTAAAAAAGACGACTGATTCAGTCGTCTTTTTTTGTGTCGTTATTTTGATGTTTAACGCTTAATGGGTTTGAATTGAGTGAAACAATATTTTGGTGAATGATAATAAATCGGCTAAATTACCCTTAACCGTATTCTTAGAAACAAATTTACGTTTCTTTAAATCATCTTCCCAACTAGCAACATCTTTATAAAATTGATCCTTATTGAAATGCATAATATCCACCCTCTCTATTTTTAATTACCTTGTATATTTTTATAAATTAATTATAATCTAATTATAAGCTCATTGTATTCTCATTTTTATAGATGTCAATATCTAAGTAAGGAGAGTTGTTTATGATCCAAATTTTAAAAAATAAAGCGGTCTTTGGACTGCTAGGAAGCACCTTTTTTCAAGTGCTAGGAATTAGCCTCTTTAATATGATATTGCTTATCCTGGCGAAGTCTAGCAATCAACCATCTTTATGGGTGACGATTGCGTCCATCGCATCAACAATCCCAGGAGTTTTATCTGCAGTATTAGGTAAAATCGCTGGTGATTTAACCAATAAAGCTAGATGGGTGATTTTATTAACATTCGCTCAATCAGCATTTTTCTTGTTTTTATTTACCGTTTTTCTTTCACACAATCCAAGTGAATTAGGAATTGCGATTGGAATTAATTTAGTCTCAGATATTGTAGGGGTAGTGATTGGACTATTAAAACTACCAATCATCCAAAATAAAGTACCTAAGGAATTAAGACAACAAACAATTGGTATTTATGACAGTATTGGTTTGATTATGCAACCCATCGGTCAAGCGATTGGATTATCGTACATAGCGTCAACCGGGAATTACACACTAGGAAGCTTCATTAATGCGGCGACCTTTTTCATTTCTGGATGTATTTTATTCCTATCAAGAAAAAAACTTATCTTATGTTGAACCCAAAAGAGAAGCAAGTGAAAAATCTGGCAAAGGACGTGGCTTTAAAAAAGCTTTATCTTCACTGGGTAATATTACCGGATTACCTATCATTCGTATTTTGGGAGCATTGGTCATCTTAAATGCACTGGGTGCAAGTATTGATGGGATTTTAAATCTATATATATTGGAACATCCACAAGTTAGTCCACTAGGCTTTGGATTGACAATCTTAATTATTAATATCATTTTTGTGTTCGGAAATGTTTTAGGTTCTGTGATTGTCCATGATTTCTTGAAAAATACTAGTATTCAAAAATTATTGCTACTAGCAGCAGGACTACTAGGGATTTTCTTTATCATTTTGATGTTTAATTTAAGTGTCTTCGTTATTATTATCGTTTTATTCAGTATCATGTACGTGCTAGGTAAAATTAATCCAAAACTATCTGCAATGTTAATGGACAATGTTGATTCGGCATCATTAAGTACCATTTTAGGGATTTTAAATAGTAGTTTAACGGTTGCGACACCAATTGGTAGTATCTTCTTAGTTGGTGGTTACACCTTAATTGGAAAGAACCCGGTTTTAAGCATTAGTTTGTTCATGATTATGGTAGTTATCATTTTATTATCAATCAGAGTGAAACCGAAAGAATTAGGTTAATTCAATATTTATATAAAATAAACGAAAGTAGGTTAGATAAATGATAAAAAAATACTGGCATAGTCAATTTAAATGGTTATTCTTATCTGGTGCATTACAAAGTATTGGGAGTAGTCTTTTTGGAATAGTACTATTAATGATGATTGCTGATAACTTTACTGGATCAGAAAGAGGATGGTTAATCACTGCCGCTTCTTTCGTAAATATTATTCCTTCTGTATTAAATTTTTTAACTGGATATTACGCAGACAAAACTAGCAAAAAGATCAGAATGTCGAGAATAATTAGATGTGTACAGATGTTTATATATGTATTGATAGCATTATTTGCAAAAAGTTTATCTATTTATTCGGTGATTTTCATTTTAGTAATAATTTCATTTTCCAAAGTAAGTGGTAGTTACGCTGGAGGACTTCTATACGAAAAAGAAATAGAGGTAGTTGACGATAATGATAGGGAACAAATAATTTCTTGGAGTTCCGGAAGTATTTCAACATTATCAATGGTATCTCAACTAATTGGTCCTAGTATTTTAGTATTAATCAATTACAAATATGAATATTTTGCATTACTTAATGCACTCATTTTTGGTATTAGTGCCTTATTATTGGGCAACTTAAGTGAATCTTCTAGACATACTGGGTCAACAAAGAATCCTATTACTGAAGATAAGAAATCATCTAATACTACTTTTTTAGGAGCTTTAAAAACGATTTTTTCCATTCCATTATTGGGATGTTATATTTCGGTTTATGCCGTCGCGGGGATCGTAGGGTCTGCATTAGAAAATGTATTCTCCTTATATTTTGCAAATTATCAACAACAACAAATTAGTTCTTTTGGTTTTACGATTGCTCTTGTCGGAGTAGTATTTTCAGTTGCTGAGGTTCTGGGAGCTCTTTTCCCACTATCTGTGTTTAAAAAGATTTCTTTTCTAAATTTAGTTGGTTTACAGACATTCATTTTGTTATTAGGTGTTGTCGTAGCTGAATTGTTTTTATCAACATATGTATTTTTAGTTTTACTATTTTTAGCTGGATTTTTACAAGGAAAGGCTGGGCCAAAACTAAATGCATGGATTATGAATCAAGATATAACAGATAATATTGCACTTTCTCTGGGACTTATCTCAACTACTATGACATTCACACTACCGATAGGCCAACTAATATTCATGAGTGTTGCGAATATATGGACAGTTACTCTTAGTTTAGAATTAATGGCAATATACATGCTGGTTCTATTGGCATACATTGTTTTTATTAATTATAAGGTTAAAAAAAGCAATTAATTAAGAGAAAAATTACTAACATTAAAGATAGAGATTATCTCTCTGGTGAGATAATCTCTATCTTTTTTATTTATTATAAAGTTTGATCAACTTGCTTCTTCATATTCGATTAATACAAAAAATGGGAGAAATGTTACCGGTTGAATACCGGATTAATTCCTCCCATAAAATCGCATGACCATCATTGAACTTTAGGAGTTCAGGTCATCTTTTTTTATTTTTATTTTACCTCAAAAAACGGTGTCTATTTGACTATGCTTCTTGAGCTTATTTTCCTACGTTAATTGGCATAGCGCGATCTCCTTTCTTGACAATTAGGAAAGATCTTGTTGTTAACCATCAAACAAAAATCTTTCGATAATTGTTTTTTTATTCCTAAGTTGTCTAAAAAGTGATCTCTTTATCATAATGCGATTGTTTATGGATTATTTACTAATAACCTTCTTTGAATCAGCAATAAAATTCGAGATTACAGAAACATTAGACAATTCATTATTAATCCAAATATAAAATAGTTTCATGCGATAATCTCCTTACTTTTTGGATTTAACGAATAAGACTTGATAAGTCACGTGACAGAATGCTTAATCGTTAAACGTATTATATTCCTTTTTTTAATTATTTCAACAAATTATACCAAAAAACTTATTATTGCATAATTTTACATCGAATTTAGTTGACGATTCAAGATACTTTCAAATCAAATCCATTCTTGATAGAATGCTAACAATAAGTAAGCAAAAGGAGAGTTTTATAATGGCAAAAATTTTAGTAATTGGAGCCCATGGTAATGTGGGAATTCATATTGTAGAAAAACTAGGACAAGCAGGCGACCAAGTCTTAGCAGGGGTTCGAAGCGAAAAGCAATTTGGCGAATATGCTGAATTTGAAAACGTTCAACCAATTGAATTCGATTTAAACGGCACGATTGAAGATATGGCTAAGCTATATCAAGATAATCAAGTTGAACAAATCATCTTCTCTGCTGGTTCTGGTGGTGCGACTGGTGATGATCAAACCATGATTATTGATTTAGATGGTGCGATTAAATCAATGTTAGCTGCTAAGCAATCAGGAGTAAAACGTTACCTAATGATTAGTGCAATGGGTGCGGATGATCGTAGTTTCTGGGCGGATTCAGGACTACATGCATACTACATTGCTAAACATTATGCCGATGTTCATTTACGCAATAGTGGTCTAGACTACACAATTGTTAGACCATCTGCACTGACTTTTGACGACCAAACTGATCAAGTCCAAGTTGTTGAAGAGCGTGAAGCAGGGATGAGTATCGCAAGATTAGATGTTGCTCAATTCGTAGTCGATGCAATTCACAATGACCAAACAATTCACCAAATTTTAGAAATCACTTCAAAATAGCTTGATTGTATAAATTAGCTTGTCGGAACTGACTTCATGTGATATTGTTATTTGAGTTATTAAAAGAATCAATAAAATAAAGCAGCTCTTGATTCGATTGAGAACCAAGGGCTGTTTTTAATTAAATTGATTAGATGGAGGTATGAAATGATAACTGTCACTAATATGGGATTACATTTTTCTGGTAAAAAGTTATACGAAGATGTAAACCTTAAATTCACACCAGGTAACTGTTACGGGGTTATCGGGGCCAATGGTGCTGGTAAATCAACTTTTCTAAAAATGCTAGAAGGAAAGATTGAACCCACCACAGGTAGTATCTCAATCGGTAAGAATGAACGAATTTCTAGTTTGAACCAAGATCACTATGGCTTTGAAGAATTTGAAGTTTTAGACACTGTGATTCAAGGACACGAAAAGTTATACAAAATCATGAAAGAAAAAGACGCTTTATACGCTAAAGAAGACTTTTCTGATGAAGATGGAGTAAAAGCTGCTGAATTAGAAGGTGAATTCGCCGAAATGGACGGATGGAACGCCGAAGCAGATGCTTCACAATTACTACAAAATGTAGGAATTGATGAATCTCTACACAATGAAAAGATGAGTGAACTAACTGAAGGTCAAAAGGTGAAGGTCTTATTAGCCCAAGCACTATTTGGTAATCCAGATATTCTATTGCTTGATGAACCTACCAACGGTTTGGACAACCATACCGTTGAATGGCTACAAGAATTTTTAGCTGATTACGAAAACATCGCGATTGTTGTTTCTCATGATAGATACTTCTTAAACCAAGTATGTACTATGATGTGTGACGTTGACTTCAAGAAGATTTCACTATACGTTGGTAACTACGACTTCTGGTTGAAATCAAGCCAATTAGCAGCTAAGTTACGTCAGGATGCTAACGCTAAGAAAGAAGACCAAATCAAAGAATTGAAAGAATTTATCGCTCGATTCTCTGCGAACGCTTCTAAGTCAAAACAAGCGACTTCTAGAAAGAAACAATTAGACAAGATTACATTAGATGATATTCAACCATCTTCACGTAAGTACCCATTCATTAAGTTTGAAAAAGAACGTGATTTAGGAAACGATTTAGTTTCAGTTAAGAACGTTTCTAAGACGATTGATGGTAAGAAAATTTTGGATAACATCACATTTACATTAAGACCGGGTGAAAAGACTGCCATCATTAGTAGAAACGATTTAGCTACTACTACTTTGATGCAAATATTAGCTGGTAAGATGGCACCTGATGAAGGTGAAGTTGTTTGGGGTCAAACTACCAAAGTTACTTACATGCCAAAGAACATCAACTCTGATTTCGATGACGATTCATTAAGCATCATTGATTGGTTAAGACAATATGCATCGAAAGAAGAAAGTGATGATCCATTCCTACGTAGTTTCTTAGGAAGAATGCTATTCTCCGGAGACAATATCCAAAAGCAAATCAAGGTATTGTCAGGGGGAGAAAAGGTTCGTTGTATGTTATCTAAGATGATGCTGCAAAAAGGAAATGTATTGATTTTAGATGACCCAACTAACCATTTGGACATGGAATCAATTACTGCATTGAATGATAGTTTAATTCCATTTGACGGTTCAATCATCTTCACTTCTCATGATAGAGAATTTGTGCAAACTATTGCGGATCATATTATTGAAGTATCTGATAAAGGGATGGTTCAAAGAGCCGACACCCGCTACGATGATTTTGTTAATCATCCAGATGTTCAAAAACAAGTTGAAGAACTTTACTAAAAAGAAAGACACAGTTTTCATGACTGTGTCTTTTTTTAGTCTCGTGTCAAAAATATTACCAAAATGTTAAGATTTTCTTACAAGAGTGCATAATAATATTATTCGGTTTTTATTTGTATTATATTAGAAACATAAAATATATTAAATTTTTTATGGATGGAGTGGAAATTATGAAGAAAATATTATCATCATTGGGATTGGTAATGTTTTTGGGAGTTGCTGCACTAACAATTAATGGTAATGCAACTGCTCATGCAGCTGACGAATCCAGTAGTCAACAAGCGACTGAAACTAGTGCAAATAGTTCTAGTCAATCAAGTACAGCTACTAATCAAGAAGGTACTGGTACCAATACAACTACAAATAATGGTTCAAACACAACAGATACTGAGAACGAATTTGTAGATCATGTTGATTTTACAATCAAAACTGCTAAAACTGAAAATGCGCGAATCATTAACGCTGATAATGTAAAGGTTTTTGCTGGTCCATATAATCGTGGAACTAAGTTAGTAAAGACCATTAACTTAAAAGGTCAACTAGTACAATTAAACAAGGTAGCAACTTCTTCTGAAAGAACTTACTACCAAGTAATTTACCAAGGTAAGACTTTAGGTTGGATCAACGATACTTACCTAAGTACTACTAACGTATACGAATTACCATTTGTTTACACTAGTCAACACTTCCCATTTGATGCACCAAATGGTTGTGAAGCTACAGCACTAAAGATGGCACTATCAACTAAGAGTGTTGGTTTGAACCATGGTTTAAACTACTTTTTAAAGAGAATGCCTCGTGCTAAATATGACCAAAACAAGGGATTTGTTGGTAACCCATACGCGGTTAACAACACTAACCAAGATTGGACTATTTACCCTAAGGCATTAGCTAAATTCGGTCGTCAATTCAGAAAAAGCGTCTATAACATTACCGGTGCTTCTAAATCAAAGATTATTTACGAAGTACAACATGGTAATGCTGTGATTGCTGCTACTGGTTACAGAATGAGAAAAGCTACTGGTCATACACTAGTAGTTGTTGGTTACAAACGTGGTTACTTCAAGATGGCAGATCCATCATCATGGGAATCACAAATGAAATCAAACAAGAACAACCCAGTATTTTGGGTTTCAACTAGTCAATTTATGAAGCTATACAACCAAGAAGGTCGTAAGGCAGTTCTAGTTCACTAGGATAAATTAAAAGAGCATCCATAGGATGCTCTTTTTTTATACGTGTTTTTCTGTTAAACGAATGAATTCGTCGACATCTTTTTGGATTAATTTAACGCCATCTTCCCAGAAGTCAGGTTTAGTTAAATCAACACCTAAGTGTTTCATCGCTAGTTCTTCAGTTGACATGTTGGCAGTGTCTTGAAGTAATGCGATGTATTGTTCTTCAAAGTTTTCACTTTCTTGAGCTTTGGCATAAATTCCTAAACTGAATAGGTAACCGAATGTGTATGGGAAGTTGTAGAATGGCACATCATCAAAGTAAAAATGCATCTTGCTTTCCCAGAAGTGAGTTGAGTAAGTTGATAGTGAGTTATCGTATGCTTCTTTTTGTGCAGCTAACATTAAGTCGTTGATTTCGCTGGCAGTTAGCACGCCATCCTTACGTTTTTCGTAGAATTTCTTTTCAAAAATAAAACGAGCGTGGATGTTTAAGAACATCGCAACTGGATTATCCATCTTCGCGTTTAATAGGTTAATCTTTTCTTCGTCAGATTGTGCTTCTTTAACGTTGGCGTCAGAAACGATTAGTTCACCGAAAGTGGATGCTGTTTCCGCAACGTTCATTGCGTAATCTTGACGGAAGTATGGTAGTTCGTTCATCACACTGCTATGGAAAGCATGACCCAATTCGTGCGCAATTGTTGATGCATCGTTAGGTGAGCCTGTGAAAGTTAAGAAGATTCTTGATTCACCAGTTTCTGGAAGACTTTCCATGTAACCACCGGGCTCCTTGCCAGGACGGTTTTCGGCTTCAATCCATTGGTTTTCAAAGGCACGTTGTGCTAATTGAGCCATCTTAGGTGAGAAACTATTGAATTGTTTAATGATAAATTCAGCAGCTTCATCGTATGTGAAGGTCTTGACTTCACCGTCACCAATGTTAATTGGAGCAGCAACATCTTCCCAACCGATTTGTTCTTTACCAATTAATTGGGCCTTGCGATTTAAGAAATCGATTAACACATTCTTGTTGGCGTCAACGACTTTCCACATAGTATCCAATGTCTTTTGTGACATACGGTTTAATTCAAGTGGGTACTTCAAGAAATCTTCAGTACCATGGAAACGATAGTCTAATAGACGACTTCCTGAAACGTGGTTTAAAGTATCAGCGAATAGGTTTTGCTTATCGCCCCAAGCTTCTTCCCACTTAGGCATTAATTCAGCACGATATTTAGGATCGGCATTACCTAAGATTTCGTTATCAGCTTGACCGGCTGATAGAGTCTTAGGAGTACCGTCGTTATCTTTGAAATCAACTTGAACTGAAGAAACTAAGGTACTGTAATGGTTTGACCAGGCACTTAGACCTTCTAAATTCATTTCAGCAATAATGGCTTCTTCGTTGTCATCTAATAGTTCTTGACCAAAGTGACGTTGTTCTTTCAAAGAAAAAACAATCTTATGTAGTGATGGTTCTGCAATTAACTTTTCAAAAGCGTCATCAGATAATGATGCTAACTTCTTTTGTAGTAATTGACTGATTTGAGCTGCTTTAACGTCTAATGATTGGATTTTATCAATCAAAGGAGTTACTTCTTCGTTATTAACATCTTCAGAATGTTTACCGTTAATGTACATACCGGTTTGAACGATTCCAGCTTGAATTTTTTGAATGAAGTCAGTTAATTCTGTAAAACGACTAAAGTGTTCGTCATCATCAACGAAATGGTAATCGTTGATGGCATCGCGGAAGGTGTTAATTGAATCTGCGATTACTTGCAACTTGTTAGTTAACACTTTTCCGTGTAATCCGCCTGGGAAAATTGAATCTAAATCCCAATTTAAAGAATATTTCATGAGTAATCCCCCTAAAAATATGGTTGTGGATAATTATACCAGTTAATTAATAAAAAACCGATAAAATTCTCATTTTATCGGTTTTTATAATTGGTTATAATCTTTTAAAAGCTTGTCACGTAAGTTTTTGTTGGATGCGAAAATATATAATCCTTTCACACCACGTTTTAATAAAACGTTTGCGGAATTTAATACCAGCTCCTGTTTGATTTGATTGAATTCATTAATATCAGTGATATCAGCACGTTTTTTGAGTGATTCAACATCGGTAAATTTGCCTAAGTCGACTTTGATTTGGTCACCGTCAGCATGGATGATGGGACCGAGGATAACACCAACATAGTTTAAATCAAAACCTTGGCATGTGAACATTGAACCAACCTCGTTAATTGTTTCCGGAATTTCTGCCCATGGCGTTTGCGTATAGTTATATTGATCCCAAGGCATTTTGAAATCTGGTTCCAAGACATAGTGTTTGCCACCATCTAAAGTTGAGGGATAGCCGGAAGTGGAAACAATTCGTGATAGACCGACCTCGTTATTCTTTTTGACAATTAACTTACGCATCTCTTCAGCATTATCAAAAATTCTAAAGTCGTAATCATTCTTTGCGTCCTTAGGAAGAGGGGTTAGGTTTCCGTCAGTAAAGCGGTTAATCCATTGAACCAAGCTATCGCTTGCGGTCATTCTAAACTGATGAGTTAAGTGATACTCATCGTTAGTATATGGATCAATGACATGATGCAATCTTTCTAGATTCCAGAATGATTTAGTGCGAAGCACTTGGCGATGGTCGAATACTAAAATTGTGATTTGTGATCTTTTGATGATTTCACTTAACTGGTTATCATAGTAGAAATTATTATAATGGTCGCCACGAGATAGTAATAAGTGGGCTTCATCAATGATTGTAATATCAACTGGTTCGTGGGTCTTATCGTTTTGGTTGATAAATGAAGTCGGACGATTGAAGTTTTTCTTCAACACATTCTTTTGACTTCCAGCCATCTTTTTGTAGACCTTCAAAATTTCTGGATGGTTAACCAAGAAGTAGTTATGACTTTTGTAAAGCGGACTTTGGTTATCATGAGCTAGTTGTTGAATATCATAAAATAGTTTACTTAAAATTACTGATTTACCAGTTCCAGCATCACCATAAATAGTAAAGACCGCATGCTTATCATCACTAATGTGATTGATTGAGAATTGTTTGATGCGTTCAACTAATTCTGCTTGCTCTGCGGTCAATTGTGTGCTGGGAGCTAATTTGTCATCGGCAGCGTTGCTGTTTGCCATTGTCAAAGACTCCTTTTTTATTCAAAATTATGTTTTATTTCTGTGTAAATTCGATCTGAAACTTCCCAATCGTTTTGGGTGTACAAATGGATTCCATTGACATTATTTTTATATAAATCATTTATTTGATTAATTGCATATTCGATTCCATCCGTTAACATATCTTCGGTTTTATCAAGAAATGCAGGCGCTTCAATTTCATTGTGTAGTAAGTAGTGTTTTTTAAATGAATCTGTAATGGGCATGATTCCAATTCTTATTGGAATATCAATATTGTTTTTGTGAGCTTCCCTTAAGAAATTGTAGATTTTATAATTATCAAAGCACATTAAAGAAATAAGACTGTCAACACCAGTGTCGACTTTTTGCTTGAGGTAAAAAACATCGTCTTTTAGTGACTCGGCAAAAAAATGGACGTCCGGATAACAAGCAGCAACAATATTGGTTCTGCCATCTTCGTTGAGTTGTTTTACATATTTGATTAAGTCACTGGCAAATCTAAAGTCATCTTTAACTTTCATGTTATGATGGAGATTTCCACGAACTAATAATAAGTTCTTGATATTTAACTCACGCAATTCGTTGTAGGCTTTTTTGATTTCTTCTTTCGTGTGCGATAGTCCTGTTAAGTGAAGGACTACTGGAACACCCAAATCCCGTTGAATGTACTTAGCACATTTTAGCATTTCTTCGTATGAGTAGCGACTTAAGTTACTGATGGATACAAAGTCAGGTTTCCACTTGTTAATGTAGTGTTTCATCTGAATAAGATCATGCGAGTTGGCTTCGATTTCAACTGAAAATGTTTGATCTCTCATAGAAGCGTCCTTTCAAAGTTTATAAGTTTAATACTATCATTCTAACATGAAATATAAAAAAGCGTTATTAACGTTTGCTAATAACACTTTCATATTTAAACTAATTGTTCAATTAATGTATCAACTGCATTAACGTAGCTTTCAAGCTTGTTGTTAACAGCCTCTTGACTATCATCGACAGTTCCAAGGTAGAACTTGATTTTAGGTTCTGTTCCGGAAGGACGGATAGCAAACCAAGTACCGTCAGCCAACCAGTATTTCAAAACATTGGCTTGAGGTAGTTTGATTTTTTCAATGTTACCATCATTGTTAGTTTTAGTTGATTTATTGAAATCTTCTAGTGATTCTACTCTTTGACCGTTGAATTCAGTTAATGGATTTGCTCTCAATTCGTTCATGATGTTGTCCATCTTAGCCTTACCTTCAATACCTTCAAATGATTTTGAAATGGTCTTTTCTTCATGATAACCATAAAGTTGGTAAATTGATTGAAGTCCATCATACAAGGTTTGACCTTTTTGTTTGTAGTAAGCAGCTACTTCAGCAAGTAGGACAGTTGATTGAATAGCATCCTTATCACGTACGAATGGTTTGATTAAGTAACCAAAACTTTCTTCAAAACCAAATAAGAAAGTTTTTTCGTTAGTTTCTTCAAAATCCTTAATCTTTTCAGCGATATATTTAAATCCAGTTAAGACGTTTTGCATTTCAACACCGTAATGGTTAGCAATCTTAGTAGCTAATTCAGTTGAAACGATTGATTTAACCACAGCACCGTTTTCGGGTAAATCATTAGCGTCTTGTTTAGCAGTTAAAATGTAATCCAATAATACTGATGCGATTTGATTACCAGTCATTAATTCATAATTACCATCTGGTTGACGAACGGCAGCACCTAGTCTATCAGCATCGGGGTCAGTTGCGATTAAGACATCAGCTTCCTCTTGATTCCCTAATTGAATTGCTAGATTGAAGGCTGAAGCGAATTCTGGATTAGGGAAATCAACAGTTGGGAATTCTGGATCAGCGATTGCTTGTTCCTTTACTAATGAATAGTTTTTAAAACCAACATTATCCAAAGCACGACGGCAAATGATTTTTCCAGTTCCGTGAAGCGGGGTGTAGACGAATTTTAGGTCTTTACCAACTTCTTGGATTAATTGGTGGTTAACGTTAACATTTTTTACATTTTCCAAGTATGAAGCGTCAACATCTTCACCAATAACAGATAGTAGCTTTTGGTTTCTTAATTCTTTGACGTCGGCAACCTCGATTGCGAATACATCTTCGGCTTGGCGAACAAAACTAGTAATCATATCTGAAGCCTTTGGTGGCATTTGACCACCGTCTTCACCATAAATTTTGTATCCATTGTATTGCATTGGATTATGGCTAGCTGTAATCATAACACCCGCAAAAGTATGTAAGTGTCTAATTGCAAATGATAGTTCTGGAGTAGGGCGGATATCATCAAAGACAAATGATTTAATGTTATGTTGTCCTAAAACACGAGCAGCTTCGTAGGCGAATTCTTCTGAATGGTAACGAGAATCAAAACTGATTGCCACACCGCGTTTCTTTTCTTCATCACTTAATGTATCCATGTATGAAGCAAGACCTTCAGTAGCTTGTCTAACGGTGTAGATGTTCATACGGTTAATTCCGGCACCGATTAAACCACGCATACCAGCGGTTCCAAATGACATGTTAGTGCCAAAAGCATCGTTGATTTCGTTTGGATTATTTTTAATGGTATTTAAATCATGTTTTACAGATTCGTTTAAATTGGGTTGGTTAGCCCAAGTTTTGTATAATTCTTGTGCGTTCATATAAAGTCTCCAATAAACTTATTTCATTACAGTTTCTAAGTATAGTTAATGCTGTATTGATAGTCAATTTATAATAGAAGAGAGAGCTTAAATAAAGCTTATTAATTGTCATTGCTTTGGAAAATGTGGTAAGTTACTTTTAAATAATAAGTAAGGAGGATTTATTATGGATAAGAATGAAGAAATTATTCAAACTGCGCACCGTCGTTATGCGACTAAGAAGTTTGATGCTAATAAACAAATTAGCGAAAAAGACTGGGACACGATTCTAGAAGTGGGTCGTCTTTCACCTAGTGCTTTTGGCTTTTCACCTTGGCAATTTCTAGATATCCAAAGTGATGATTTAAAGAAAGAAATTTATGATTATGCTTGGGGTGGTCAAAACAGTCTAAATGGTGCTAGCCACTTTATGATTATTTTGGCAAAAAAAGGAATCACAGCTACTCATCCATATATTCAACATATTACTGAAGATGTGGCAGGTCATGAATATTCAGCGGATTCAGCATTTTCAAAAAAATTCACTGATTTCCAACAAAATGATTTCAAACTAACAGATGATCGTTCCAAATTTGATTGGGCATGTAAACAAACTTATATTGCACTTGCTAACATGATGACTGCAGCTGCCGAATTAGATATCGATAGTTGTGCAGTAGAAGGTTTCAACCGTGAAAAAATTGAAACTATTCTTGCAGAAAAAGGTATTTTAGATACCAAAGATTGGGGAGTGTCTGTAATGGCTGGTTTCGGTTACCGTGATCAAGATATTACTCCTAAGCGTCGCCAACCAATGGAAGAAGTTTATCGTGTAATTAAATAGTAGAAAGTCCATCCATAAAGGATGGCTTTTTATTTAAATAAGGTAGATACGAATTAATAAGCGTTACATAATAAATGATGAGTAACTTATTAATTTCCACCTAAAAATCATTGTTAAAACGTTGCTATAATCGATTTTTTTATATTATTAGATTTTTGAAATGACTGATAGCAGTTGAAAAAAAGTCTAAATTAATTAAGAATTAATAAGTGGTATTAACAAGTACTATCAAAAAAGATAACCCAAATTGGTTTAGAGGAGATATCATGAACAGTTTTTCAATTTTAGCTACTGCTAAAGCCGTTCCTGAAAAGATAGTTACCAATGACGATTTGGCAAAGATCATGGACACTTCTGATGAATGGATCAGTAAGCGTACAGGAATTAAACAACGCCGAATCGCTGTAAAGGAAACCAATACTTCTTTAAGCGCTGAGGTTGCTTCTCAATTACTAAAGAACGCCGATATTGATGCTGATGATATTGATTTCATTATCGTCGCAACAATGTCTGCTGATTATCAAATGCCATCAACTGCAGCCGCAGTCCAAGGAATCATTGGAGCTAAGAATGCTGTTGCTTTTGATATCAGTGCTGCATGTTCTGGATTTGTTTATGCTACTCATACAATGAACGCATTATTAAACTTAAAGCCTAATGCTTTAGGGATGGTAATTGGTTCAGAAAAGATGAGTAACCTGCTTAACTGGGAAGATAGAACTACCGCCGTCTTATTTGGGGATGGAGCTGGTGGAATGCTAGTTTCAAACCAAGGCGATGGTGAAGTGCTATCCAGCAACTTAAAGAACTATGCTGATGAAGACAAGGCACTACTTGCAGGTCATTTAACAGGTAGTGGTACATTTGGAAAAAGCGATGATGATACAGACGAATTTCTCCATATGAAGGGGAGAGAAGTATTTAACTTCGCAACTAAGAATGTTCCCACATCAATCCGTGAAGCTGCAAAACAAGCAGGAATCGAGTTAAGTGACATAAATCACTTTGTGTTACATCAAGCGAACGCACGAATTATTAAATCTGTAGCCCGCAAATTAGGCGAAAATGCCGATAAGTTCCCTGTTAACATCAATCTTTATGGAAACACATCTGCAGCCAGCGAACCAATTTTGTTGTCAGAAATGATGGAAAATGGTTTAATAGCTAAGGGAGATATTATCGCCCTTTCAGGTTTTGGTGGTGGCCTAACCACTGGAACTATTATTTTAAGGTATTAATTTTTTATATTATTTTATTTATGGAGTGAATTATATTATGGCAGACAAGAACGCAATTTTTGACAAGGTAAAAGAAATCGTTGTAGATCAATCAGACGTTAAGGCTGAAGACATCAAGATGGAAACTAACTTCAAGGACGAACTAGACCTTGACAGTTTAGACTTATTTGAAATCATCGATGCTCTAGAAGATGAATATGACATCGAAATCGATACTGACAACGACATCGCAACTGTACAACAACTTGTTGACTACGTTGCAAACCAAGTTGAAGACTAATATTTAATTAGTTAATAATTAGGAGTGTTTAAGTTTGAATATTTGTTATCTATTTAGTGGCCAAGGTAGTCAATTTAAGGAAATGGGACAGGATTTGTATAAAGCAAACCCTGTGTACAAACGTACAATTGACGAGGCCTCAGAAACATTGAATTTAAACTTAGCTGATCCGGAAATTTTTGATAATCCTAATAATACTCAAATTGCTATTTTAACGATGAGTGTAGCTATTCATCGTATTTTAGAAGATAAAATAGCTAAGCCCGTTGCAATGATGGGATTGAGTTTAGGTGAATATAGTGCTTTAGTTGCTGCTAAAGCACTATCTTTTCAATCAGGGCTAAAGCTAGTACACGATCGCTCACATTACATGGATGAAGCAGGTAAGCAAAATCCAGGTTCTATGGCTGCTGTATTGGGTCTTAGCCCTGATTTTGTGAAGAGCGTTTGTGATGAAATTGATGATGTATACCCCGCAAACTACAATAACAAGTCTCAAGTTGTTATTGGTGGTACTAAGGAAGGGGTTGCCAAAGCAATGGAAGTACTTACTGAAAAGGGTGCTAAACGTGTAGTTCCACTACAAGTTGCAGTGGCTTCACATACTCCATTGATGCAACCGGCATCAGATCAATTAGCTAAACGTCTTGAAAGTGTTGAATTTAGTGAACCAGAAATTGATGTTATCAGTAACACTACTGTAAAACCATTTGCTTTGGACACTATTAAGGAAACTTTAGTTAACCAACTAATCAATCCAACACACTTTATGCAAGATGTTGCTTCTCTAGAAGACAAAAACATCGACGCTTTTATCGAAATTGGTCCAGGAAATACGCTAAGTAAACTTGCTAAAAAGACACTAAAGGCTGATACATACAATGTAGAAAGCGTCGAAACTCTAGATGCCTTATTAGATAAGTTAGGAGAATAATAATGGAAAATAACGAAAAACAAGTAATTCTAATCACTGGTGCTACCAAGGGATTGGGTTTAGCTGACGCTGTTCGTCTAGCTAAAGATGAAAACAACATCGTAATTGCCAACTCACACAGACAATTAAGTGACGAAGAACTAAAGGCCTTCGAAGCTAACTTCGATAAAGAAATCGAAGTGCTTGTTGGAGACGTTGCTTCAGAAGAAGATGCTGAAGCAATGATTAACAGCGTTATTGAAAAACACGGTAAGATTGATGTGTTAGTTAACAATGCTGGTATCACTCAAGATACTCTATTAACTAGAATGAAGGGTGACTCATTTAAGCAAGTTCTAGACACTAACTTATTCGGTGTCTTCAACATGACTAAATTTGCTATGAAGAAAATGCAAAAAGCTCGTAAGGGTTGTATCATCAACCTTTCAAGTATTGCCGGTCTTCACGGTAACCTAGGTCAAGCCAACTACTCATCAACTAAAGCTGGTATCGTTGGTTTAACTAAGACTACAGCCCAAGAAGGTGCTCTACGTGGAATCCGTTGTAACGCGGTTGCTCCAGGTATGATTAAGACTGCCATGACTGCTAAGTTAGGCGACAGCTACATTGCTGATTGGGAAGAAAAAATCCCTGCAAAACGTTTTGGTACTCCAGACGAAGTTGCGCAAGTTGTTGAATTCTTAATCAAGAACGAATACATGAATGGACAAGTAATCACCGTTGACGGTGGATTAACTATGTAATCAAAGTTAAGTAAGAACATTCTTAATTAACAGGAGATAATAAATCATGGAACAAAAAGACATTGAAAATTTAATGGACAAGTTTGATAAGTCCAGTATGAAAGAATTTAAAATCACTGCTGACGATGGTACTGACTTATACTTTTCTAAGTTAGAACATCCTGCTGTTGCCGCTGCTCCCGCTGCTGCACCAGTATCAGCAGCTCCATCAACTGATGGAACACAAGCTCCAGTTACTGCTGCAGGTTCAAAGATTAAAGCTCCACTTGTTGGGATTGTTTACTTTGCACCAAGTCCTGAAAAACCAGTCTTTAAAAAAGTTGGAGACCACGTTAAAAAGGGCGATGTAGTTTGTGTGATTGAAGCTATGAAGGTTATTAACGAAGTGAAAAGTCCAGTTTCTGGAACTATCACTAAAAAAGTTGCTGAAAATGGTGACATGGTTGAATATGATCAACCAATTTTTGAAATTGAGGAGGATTAATTTTGGACTATAATGTACAAGATTTCATTCCTCAAAGATTCCCATTCCAAATGCTAGATAAAATTGTTGAAGTTAATCCGGGAGTTGGTGCTAAGGCTGAAAAGCTTTTAACAGTTAACGAATGGTTCTTCTCAAAACAACATCTAGAATTCGGAATGCCAAGACCTATCGCAATGGAAATGCTTGCACAAACTGGAGTTTGTGCATTGCTTTCAATGCCTGAATACAAAGGTAAAAATGTTTTCTTTGGTGGTATCAAAGAAGCAACATACAAAGACAGCTTTAGACCCGGCGACAAGTTGGAATTAGCTGTTGAAATGACAAAACTAAAGAGAAACATTGGTGAAGGTCATGGAACAGTTACACGTGATGGCGAAGTAATTTGTGAAGGTACTTTAATCTTTGCAATTGAATAAGTTCATAAAGGATGAGTGAAATGTTTAAAAAGGTATTAATTGCCAACCGTGGTGAAATCGCGGTGCAAATCATAAGAGCACTTCATGAGATGGACATTAAAGCTGTTGCCGTTTATTCAACTGCCGACAAGGATAGCATGTTTGTAAAATTAGCTGATGAATCAGTATGTATTGGTGGACCACAACCTAATGAATCATATTTAAATATGGCTGCGGTTATCGATGCTGCAATTTTAACCAACAGTGAAGCTATTCACCCCGGTTACGGATTTTTATCTGAAAATGCTGAATTTGCTGAACTTTGCGAAAAATGTTCAATTAAGTTCATTGGACCAAGTTCAAAAGTAATTGATTTAATGGGAAACAAATCTCATGCGAAAGCTGCAATGAAAAATAGTGGAGTCCCAACTATCCCTGGCTCTGATGGAGCCATTGAAAGTTTAGATGAAGCATTAAAGCTAGCTGATGAAATTGGTTATCCGGTCATGCTTAAAGCTGCCGCTGGTGGTGGTGGAAAAGGTATCCGTGAATGTGATGATGCTGAATCATTAAAGGAAATCTTTACTACTACTAAGCGTGAGGCAAGAATTTCGTATGATGATGACTCATTATATATGGAAAAAGACTTAAGCGATGCTAAACACATTGAAATGCAAGTGATTGCTGATCAAAAGGGAAATGTTGTTTACTTCCCCGAACGTGATTGTTCACTTCAAAGAGGTCACCAAAAGATTATCGAAGAAACTCCATGTATTGAAGTTTCTCAAGATCAACGTGACTACTTAGGTCAATTAGTAGCTAAGGCTACAAAGGAAATTGGTTATGAAAACACTGGAACTTTCGAGTTCTTATTAGATGAAAAGACTAATAACTTCTACTTCATGGAAATGAACACTAGATTACAAGTTGAACATACAGTTACTGAAGAAGTTGCTGGAGTTCAATTAATCAAAGCGCAAATCCAAGTAGCTGCCGGTGAAGAATTACCATTTACTCAAGAAGATGTTCAAGTTAACAGTTATGCGATTGAATGTCGTATCAATGCTGAAGACCCAGCTCATGGCTTCTTGCCAGCGCCAGGAAAACTAAAAAATGTTAGTTTCCCATTTGGTACTAAGGGTGTTCGTATTGATTCTGGAGTTGAGTCTGGAGACACCATTTCTCCTTTCTACGATTCAATGATTGCTAAAATCATTGTACATATGCCTGACAAACCTCAAGCAGTCGTAAAAATGAAACGAGTAATCAATGAATTTAAGGTTGATGGAGTTAAGACTAACCGTCAATTCCTAAACGATTTGTTACAAGACAAACATTTCAATGATTCAGATTTCAATAATCTATACATTGAAAAATCATTCTTGAAAGAGTGGTTGAAAAACGTTGAAGAATAATAAATCAGAAGAAACTAAAGATTTACAAGCACTAATGGACAAAGTTCCAGATCATTTATTTATTAAATGTCCTGTTTGTGAAGAAAATTTTTATAACAAAAAGTTAGGTACATACAAGTTATGTCCTAACTGTGGATACGGTTTTAGATTAGGTGCTAACGAAAGAATCAACATGACTGTTGATGAATTTACACCCATCAATAACGAAGTATCTGCTCCTAATCGTTTCTTAGACGATGAAAAATATGCTGGTAAATTAGCAAAATCAAAAGAACTAACTGACTTAAACGAAAGTGTTCAAACTGGAATTGCTAAAATCGGTGATGTTGAATTCGCACTTGGTGTGATGGATTCACGTTTCATCATGGGAAGTTTAGGTACTGCAACTGGTGAAAAACTAGCACTATTATTCGAAGAAGCAACTGCAAAGAATCTACCAGTTGTTGTCTTCTCTTGTTCTGGTGGTGCCAGAATGCAAGAAGGAATCCATTCATTAATGCAAATGGCCAAAGTATCACAAGCTGTTTCAGACCATGCAGAAAAAGGATTGTTATACATTTCAGTATTAACTGATCCAACTACTGGTGGGGTTACAGCTAGTTATGCGATGGAAGGAGATATTAATATCTCTGAACCACATACATTAATCGGTTTTGCTGGACGTCGAGTAATTGAAAACACTATTCAACAACGTCCACCAAAGGATTTTCAACGTGCAGAAACATTGCTTAAAAATGGTTTCTTAGATGCCATTGTTAAGCGTCAAGATATGAAATCAGTTTTAGCCAGATTATTGGCTTGGAATTAGGGGGATATTATGACTAAAGCATACGATCGTGTTCTTGCGGCTAGAAGTGCTGATAAAATTAGTATCCAAGACCTAGTTGCTGGAATAACTGATGATTTTATCGAATTGCACGGTGACCGTGCTTATAGTGATGACCCAGCAGTTTACGCTGGTATCGGAACTATCGGTGGTCAAGCCGTTACAATTACCAGTATCCAAAAAGGTGATAACACTGACGAAAATATCGAAAGACATTTTGGTTCAGCAGAACCTTCAGGATACAGAAAAGCTTTACGTTTGATGAAACAAGCGGAAAAGTTTAACCGCCCAATTATCAACTTAATTAACACACCGGGTGCTTATCCCGGTATGGATGCTGAATACAAAGGTCAAGGTTACATGATTGCTCAATCAATCTTACAAGGACTTAAGTTATCAGTTCCATACATCAGTGTTATCGTTGGTGAAGGTGGTAGTGGTGGTGCAATCGCACTTGCTGTTGGTGATACTGTTTGGGCTTTTGAAGATAGTATTTATTCTGTATTATCTCCAGAAGGATATGCCACAATCTTGTGGAAAGACTCAAGTAAAGCAGCACAAGCCGCTGAACAAATGCAACTTACACCTAAGGAATTATTAAACAATGAAATCATTGATAAGATCATTCCTGAAGTAAAAGATGCAAAATCAATGCAAAACTTCAAAGAAGCTTTAATTCAAAAAATTAATGAACTTAAACAATTACCTAAAGAAGAATTATTGGCACAACGTCATGAACGTTACCGTAAATTCAACTAAAGTAATTTAATTGATTTGTATATTTAGGAGGTCAAATCAAATGTCAAACTTATTAGATGGAAAAACAATTGTTGTTATGGGTGTTGCTAACAAACGTAGTATTGCCTGGGGATGCGCTAAGTCACTAATGGATAATGGTGCTAAAGTTATCATTACTTACCAAAACGAAAGACTAAAGCGTCAATTAGATAAATTAGTTCCAGAAGGAACTGAAATGATTGAATGTGATGTTGCTGAAGATGCAAACGTTGAAAAAACTTTCCAAGACATTCAAGCTAAATTTGGTAACATCGATGGTGTTATTCATGCCATTGCTTATGCTGATAAGGAAACTCTTGAAGGTGGAGTTATCGACGTTAAGAAAGATGGTTACAACCTAGCTCAAGACGTTTCTGCATACTCACTAATTTCAGTATCACGTTACGCAAGTCGTGTTATGAACCCACAAGGTAGTATCGCTACTTTAACTTACATGGGTTCAACTCGTGCAATTCCTTCATACAACATGATGGGTGTTGCTAAGGCTGCTCTAGAAGCTAACGTAAGATACCTAGCTTCTGACTTAGGTCCTAAGAAGATCCGTGTTAACGCTATCTCAGCAGGTGCTATCAAGACTCTTGCCGTTACTGGTATCAAGAATCACGGTGACCTACTAAAAGAATCTGAAGCAAGAACTGTTGATGGCGAAGCTGTTGATATTCACCAAGTTGGTGATGTTGCTACATTCTTAATGAGTAACCTATCATCAGGTGTTACTGGTGACTTGATTTACGCTGATAAGGGTGTTCATTTACTTGCCTAATAACACAAAAATTTTTATTGATTCAATCCAAAATCCAAAATATCAAGACATTTTCAAGAAGGCTGATGTTGATTTTACTAAGTATAATAAGCGTCAAGCCATCGTGGGAAATCTGATGTTAGCGGATTACATGGAAATTAGTATCGATGAACTATTACATGGTGATCTTTTTAATTATGGTAAGCACGGCAAACCATCTTTAAAGAGTAATCAATTTCAATATAATATTTCGAACTCATATGATTTAGTAATCTTAGCGGTTTCTAATCAAGAAGTTGGAATTGATATTGAAAAGCTTCGTCCATTCACATACAAGCGCATCACCAGAGCCTTCACTGATAATGAATTAAATTATTTAAGTCAATTATCACCAGAAGAAGATGGGGATGAAACTTTGAAATTATGGACGATTAAAGAAGCAGCTTTAAAACTCGTGGGCACAGGTCTCGCTGGTAAAGTGAAAAGTGTGGATATTGATGTTGATACTAAAGAATCAGCAACAAGACTAGATCGTAAAATTAAACTAACTGATATTGAGGTTGCTGATGGTTACGTTGGAACCTTAGCTACTTATGATGACTAGTAAATTTAGTAGATGATTTTTCCGGGGTCGATGGGACAATTAGTAGACGAATGAAATCATCGCTTGTAATGAGTTGAAACTAAATGAATATACTTAGTCGCATATGTCACATAAAGAAGTAAATTGAAAACGTTGTAATATCAACTTATTTCATCTTTTTTAGATGAAATAAGTGCTTCTACGTTGTAACTTAGTATCGATATTGTTAAACTGATTGATGTTGATTAGGACATCTAGATATGGAAACTAGATGATATAATTAATGATAATTTTAAAAATTAAAATTATAAATCAGATTAATAAAAAAGTTTAATTGTTAAATTTTGAATTTAAATAAGGAGTGCTTATCGTGAGTGTTTTAAATACAACCGAAATTATGGATTTAATTCCAAACAGATACCCAATTTTATACATTGATAGAGTTGACGAATTAGTACCAGGCGAAAGAGTCGTAGCTACTAAGAACGTTACTATCAATGAAAACTATTTCCAAGGTCACTTCCCTGGAAACCCAGTTATGCCTGGTGTTTTAATTATTGAAACTATGGCACAAACTGCATCAATCTTAATTCTAAAGAGTGAACAATACAAAGATAAGACTGCTTACTTAGGTGAAATTAAGGGTGCTAAATTCAGAAAAATGGTTAAACCAGGTGACGTCGTAAGATTCGAAGTTACTATGGGTAAACAAAAGAAGAACATGGGACAAGTTGACTGTACTGCTTACGTTGGCGACAAGAAAGCTTGTTCAGCTCAACTAACATTTATTGTTCCAGACGTTAAACGTAAATAAGGAGGATAACTCTATGACAAAGCGTGTAGTTATTACAGGTATTGGTGCCGTTAGTCCATTAGGTAACGACGCAAATACATTTTTAGATAATATCTTTGCTTCAAAGACTGGTATCGGACCAATCACTAAGTTTGATCCAAGTGAAACTGGTGTTTCACTAGCCGGTGAAGTTAAAGACTTTGATCCACTAGAACGTATCGACAAGAAAGTTTCAAAGCGTATGGATGACTTTTCACGTTACGCTTTATACTCAGCTTACGAAGCTATGGAACAAGCTGGATTAAAAGAAGGTAACTTCGATCCAGATGAATTAGGTGTAATCTATGGTTCAGGTATTGGTGGTTTAACAACTATCCAAGAACAAGCAATCAAGATGTCAAAGAAGGGTCCAGGTCGTGTATCTCCATTCTTCGTTCCTAACTCAATCATTAACATGGCTGCTGGTAACATTTCAATTAACTTAAATGCTAGAAACACTTCTCAAGCAATCGTTACTGCTTGTTCATCAGGTACTAACGCTATTGGTGACGCATTTGATTACATTCGTTTTGGTAAAGCCAAAATGATGATTACCGGTGGTTCAGAAGCTTCAGTTAACGAATTAGGTATTGCAGGTTTCGCTGCTCTATCAGCTCTTTCAACTTCAGAAACTGTTGAAGGTGGTTCAATTCCATTTGATAAGGATAGAAATGGATTCGTTATGGGTGAAGGTGCTGGTACTTTAGTTCTTGAAGAACTAGAACACGCTAAAGCTCGTGGTGCTAACATCTTGGGTGAAATCGTAGGTTACGGTACTAACTCAGATGCTTACCACTTAACTGCTCCAAGACCTGACGGTTCAGGTGCTGTTGATGCTATGAAGTTAGCTCTTAAAGATGCTAACGTTGATCCTAAGGACGTTGACTACGTTAACGCTCACGGAACAAGTACTCATGCTAACGATTCAGCTGAATCACAAGCAATTAAGAAGGTATTCGCTGATAACGACCACATCAAGGTAAGTAGTACTAAGGGTATGACTGGTCATGCTCTAGGTGCCGCTGGTTCTCTTGAAGCAGTTATCATGGTTGGTGCATTACAACGCCAACAAATGCCTGTTAACTACGGTGTTAAGAACATCGACCCAGAAGTTGAAGTTGAACTAGTTAACGAAGACAACAAGAAGTCACCAGTTAACTACGAAATCTCAAATTCATTTGGTTTCGGTGGTCACAACGCAGTTCTTGTATTCAAGAAATACGAAAACGACTAATTAATATTAAAAAAGCTATGGAATTTCCATAGCTTTTTTGTTTACATAAATAAAAAATACACCGATTTTGAGGTTTTATTGAAACTTTAAGGTAGCTGTTAGATAATATATGTATTAGATATACCAAAGGAGAAATAATATGGCTATTTTAGTACCAGGAGGAGCCGGATACATTGGTTCTCATACAGTCGAAAGATTAATCGAAAAAGGCTTTGAAGTGGTTGTCGTAGATAGTTTAGCTACTGGTCACCGTCAAAGTGTTAATCCCAAAGCAACATTTTACCAAGGCGATATTCGCGATCGCGAATTTTTAGATCAAGTTTTTGATAAGGAAAAAATCGATGGTGTTATTCATTTTGCTGCGAATTCAATTGTTCCAGAATCAATGGAAAAACCACTTAAATACTTTGATAACAACACTGGTGGAATGATTACTTTACTAGAAGCAATGCATGACCACGATGTTAACAACATTATTTTCTCATCAACAGCAGCTACTTATGGTGAACCAGAAAGTATTCCAGTAAAGGAAACTGATTCCCAAGTACCTACTAACCCTTATGGTGAAAGTAAGTTAATGATGGAAAAGATGATGAAGTGGGCAGATGTCGCCTATGGCATTAAATATACAGCACTACGTTACTTCAACGTTGGTGGAGCAATTATGGATGGTAGCATCGGTGAAGATCATGGTCCAGAAACTCATTTAATCCCAATCATTTTACAAGTTGCTCAAGGAACCCGTGATCAATTACAAATTTTTGGGAATGATTACCCTACTAAAGATGGAACTAATGTCAGAGACTACGTTCACGTCATGGACCTAGCAGACGCTCATATTTTAGCGTTACAACGATTATTAGATGGTGGCGACTCAGATGCCTTTAACTTAGGTTCATCTACTGGATTTTCCAACCGTGAGATGCTAGAAACAGCTCGTAAAGTGACAGGTAAAGAAATTCCCGCCGTTGACGCGCCAAGAAGAGCAGGAGACCCAAGTACTTTGGTCGCAGATTCTACCAAAGCACGTCAAGTGTTAGGATGGGAACCACAACATGATAACGTTGAAGATATTATTGCTAGTGCATGGAAATGGACTCAACAACACCCTCATGGATTCGAAGATTAAAATCGTATAAGAATAACACCTATATTCTTGAAAAAGAGAAGATTCAGTTTTACCATGTATATGAACTAAAAGAAATGGAGGCTGAATTTTCTATGAACAGATTAGAAGGACTTGTTCAAACTACCACTTTAAACAACGGTGTTGAAATGCCACGTTTAGGTCTAGGTGTTTGGAAAACTAATAATACAAGTGCGAAAGAATCAGTAAAAGAATCCATCATCAAAGGTTATCATTTAATTGATACTGCTAAGCAATATGGTAACGAAACTGGTGTTGGTGAGGGAATCAAAGAAGGTTTAGCAGCGACAGGTAAAAACCGTAAAGATTTGTTTATTACTACCAAGCTATTTAATGGTGACCAAGGATATCAAAGTACGTTAGACGCTCTAAATGGTACTTTAAAAAGATTAGATTTAACATACATTGACTTGTATCTAATGCATTGGCCAGTTGATGGTAAATATTTAGATACTTGGAAAGCAATGGAAAAGTTATACCACCAAGGTAAAGTCAGAGCAATTGGTGTATCTAACTTTGATAATGAGCGTTTACAAGATTTACTTAACCACTGTGAAATTGTGCCAGCGGTTAACCAAATGGAATTCAATCCAATCAACCAAGAAAAAGACATTATGGCTTTTAACAGCCATGCTGGAATTCAATTAGAAGCGTGGTCACCACTAGGCGGTGGGGAAGCACTAAATAATCCTACCATTAAGCAAATCGCTGATAAGTACAACAAATCAGTAGCTCAAGTAATTCTTCGTTGGGACTGGCAAAAAGGAGTTGTTACAATTCCTAAGTCATCTCATGAAGAAAGAATAATTCAAAACTCAGATATCTTTGACTTTGAATTATCAGATCAAGATATTCAAGCAATTGATGCTTTAGACCAAGCTAAGCGTAGTCTATGGTACCCAGATTTTGAATGGCACACTACTGGTCAAATGACAGATACTGTTGACCAATGGGATGATTCTCCTGAAAATTACAAAGACTAATAAAAAAGGCGTTGTCTAATGACAACGCTTTTTGTTTTGTCCTATAATGGAGTTAATAATTAAGCGGAATGGAGAATCGATTTGGAAAATAAGCGAACAAGGTTACAAGAGAAATTGTTGGGTGCTACTTTGGCAATCACAGGTGCTATTCTTTGGGGGATTCAAGGCCCAGTATCACAATTTTTATTCCAAGATAATCACTTATCACCAGAATGGTTGATGGGAATTAAGATGGGAATTTCTGGAATTTTAATTCTATTATTCACTAAATTTTGGAAAAAAGAATCGGTGATGACACTATGGAAACAACCAAAAAATATTGGGGTATTTATCGCTTATGCGATCTTTGGGTTAGCCGCAGTGCAATATCTATACTTAGTCACTGTTAATTTAAGTAATGCTGGAACAGCAACCGTGCTACAAAGTTTAGGAACTGTATTAATCGTTATTTTTACAGCGATTTTTTATCATCAATTACCTAATAAATATGAAGCAACAGCCGTGTTAGTCGCATTAATTGGAACTTGGCTATTGGTGACTAAGGGACAATTAACTCAATTAGCGATTTCAGTACCAGCTTTAACCGCCGGATTATTATTAGCGCTAGCAGGATCTATCCAAACCATGCTACCAGTGAACTTATTAAAGAAATTTAGTTCACTGGTAGTGGTTGGTTGGGCAATGCTAATTGGTGGAATCTTATTTACAATCGTTCATCCGTTTTGGGTGGATGTACCTAAAATGACATTAGGAACATTTTTAGGGGTTACTTTTATCGTCTTATTTGGAACGATGATGTCATTTATCTGTTTCATCAATAGTTTGCGCTTTATTTCACCTACGGTTGCAGGGATGCTAGATACGTTTGAACCACTATCAGCAACGATTGGTGCGATTGTATTTCTAAATACATCCTTTAATGGAGCTGAAGTTATCGGTGGATTACTAGTTTTAAGTACTGTCTTTATCCTGGCTTTAGGCAGTCGAAATGAATAAAATAAAAAAGATAATGAACAACGTGTTGACTTTTTAATGCGTTGTTTTTATAATGGAGTTAATTTCTAAGAGGAAATGATTTTTTGAGGGGGATGATTATGGTTAAACAAGATCGTCGAACAATTCAAACCAAAGCACAAATTACTGATGCTTTGATTCAATTGATTCATGAAAAGGGTTTTAATAATTTGAACGTCACTGATTTAACGCGCGCAGCAGGAATTGGTCGGGGAACTTTTTACATTCATTACTTAGATAAATTCGATTTATTAAATAAAATCGAAGCTCAACTAATGGATGAAATTCAACAAGTTCTAAATAATGTTATTCCTGAAGAATTAAGTGTTCATTCAAATGCAGATTCTGAAGTTCCTTCTGAATTATTAATTAAAACACTAGATTATTTTTACCAAAATTCTAAGTTACTCTCTGCTTTATTAAGCCCAGATGGAGATCCTTATCTGATTGATAAAATCAAAGATATGTTTAGAAACCTCATCAAAGAATCATTTCATGCCTCCTCAGATGATATTGAGTTTAATCCCAATATACCAAGGGACTACATTATGGAAATTATTTTGGATCGACTAATGAGTATCGTGGTTTACTGGATGAGTAAAGAAGATTTAGAGTCACCAGAAGAAATCGCGAAAATTATTAAGTTAACACAACACGTTTCACCAAACGAATTAGTTTACATCAAGAAATAGGGGGATATTTTGATGCCAAAATTTATAAAAAAATACACAGGTAGCTTAATTGCATGGATAGTTGTTGTTATCTTAAGTGTTGTTTTCCTACCAAACATGTCTAATCTGGTAGCACAAAAAGGACAAACTAAGATTCCATCAACTTCACAAAGCCAAATTGCCCAAAAGATTCAAGATAACTGGGGTCACGGAATTGGTAATACCACTGACGCAGTTATTGTGTTTAACAATGGTAATCAAAAGATTACAGCTGACCAACAAACTAAAATCAATGCAACAATCCAAAAAATTAAAGATAACGAAGATAAATATGGCGTTAAAGGAATTACCGCACCAATGGATAATGACGCCACTAAGAAGCAATTAATTTCAAAAGATAAGACGACTGAACTAGTTCAAGTTCATGTTACTAAGTCTCGTTCAATTCAATCAGTAAACACTGATTTACAAAAAGCTGCTAGGACTACAGGTGTGAAAACATATGTTACCGGTGGTGATATCTTAAACGATGACTTTAGAGTTTCTACTGAAAAAGGAATTCAAAAGACTGAAGTAATCGCAGCTGTATTCATTTTAATTGTATTAATCATTGTCTTTAGATCACCAATTGTTCCACTAGTATCACTACTAACTGTTGGTGTTTCATTCATCGTGTCACTAAGTATAGTAATGAACCTAGTTCAAGCTTTCGGTTTCCCACTATCTAACTTTACAAGAGTATTTATGGTAGTGGTATTATTCGGAATTGGAACTGATTACAATATCTTGTTATATAACCAATTTAAAGAAGAACTTAGTCGTGGTAAGGATAATGTCCAAGCTACTATTGATGCTAGAAAAGTGGCTGGAAAGACCATCCTATACTCTGGAACTTCAGTGCTAATTGGTTTTGCAACCTTGGCATTAGCCAAGTTCTCAATTTACCAATCTGCAGTCGGTGTTGCGGTTGGCGTTGCGGTACTATTAGTAGTACTAGTTACTCTAAATCCATTTTTCATGGCTACAATGGGTAAACATATTTTCTGGCCATCCAAAAACTTCGCTGGTGAAGGTGAAAACAAATTCTGGCGTTTCTTATCTAACAAGTCAGGTAAGTTCGCAATCCCAGCAATTGTATTAGTTCTATTGGTAACAGTTCCATTCATGGCTTCATACAAGAATAAGTTGAACTATGATAATGGTGTCGAACTACAAAACAGTGTTCCAGCCAAACAAGGTCTATTAACTGTTCAAAAGCACTTCTCAAAAGGAACTGCTGAACCATCAACTATTTACATTAAGTCTGACCACAAGTTAGATAATGAAAAAGCGTTAAATGAAATCGATCGTTTATCACAACAACTAAGTAAACAAAATGGCATTAAGACAGTCGCTTCTGTAACTCAACCAAGTGGAATGCCAATTAACCAACTATACGTTAGTGATCAATTATCAACTTTAAATACGAAGATGAAGACTGCTAACAAAGGGCTAAAACAAATTAATAGCGGTGCTAAAGGTTCATCATTTAACACTACACCATTACAAGATATTGCAACCTCAGCTACTAACATTGGTCAATACTTAAGAAACATCCAATCAATTAGTAGTTCAACAAGCAGTTCTAATGGCAAACAAGTCTTAGAACAATTACAAAAACAAATGGTTGCAGCTAAGCAACCATTGAGCCAAACACAATTACAAATTGTTGGTGCATTGCTACAACAATCATCAGCAAAACAACAAAGTGTTATGTCACAATTACAATCACAACTTCAAGCAATTGCTTCTAATACTCAAGGAATTGGTAACAATACTCAAGCTCTAGCAACTCAATTGAAAGAAACTCAAACTAAGCTAAAGAAGGCTAGTGAAGGTTTGGATAAGATTGATAAAGGGATGGGAACTGCTAATGATTACTTAGCTCAACTAACTAATTCTAAGGCAGCCGACCAATTCTATATTCCAGCAAGTGTCTTAAAGAGTAAGACATTCAAACAATCAGTTGCTAACTACTTATCATCTGACAAGAAGGTTGCTAAGATTACTGTTGTATTAGATAAAGACCCTAATTCAGAAGCAGCTATGGATCAAGTTGATAAGCTACAAACTCAAATTCAAGATAACATTAAAGGAACTAGTTTAGATGGAAGTCAAGTCGCTATCGGTGGTCAAACTGCTACTACTTCTGACACTCACCATATCGCTAGTTCAGACTTCTTTAGAACTGCCGTTATAATGGTAGTCGGAATTATGATTGCTTTAATGATTATCACTAGATCAATATTACAACCATTCTACATTCTAGGAACTCTAATTATCGCTTACGTAACTTCATTAAGTATCACTAAGCTAATTAGTGCAGTATTCTTAGGACAAAAGACACTTACATGGAATACACCATTCTTCACATTTGTAATGTTAATTGCATTAGGTGTTGATTACAGTATTTTCCTAATGATGAAGTATCGTGAATTTGGCAAGGTGGATAGCACACCAGCTAAACAAATTGAACATGCTGCATCTGTAATTGGAACTGTTGTGATTTCTGCAGCGATTATTCTAGGTGGTACTTTTGCGGCATTGATGCCATCAGGAGTGTTAACCCTTATTCAAGTTGCAATCGGGGTTATCGTTGGTCTGATTATTTTAGTATTCATCATACCAATGTTAATTTCTGCATTAATCAAATTAACTTACCCTGAAGTAACTTCAGATCAAGATAATCAAGAATAAAATAAAAAGCTATGGATTAAATTCCATAGCTTTTTTATTTGCTAAAAACATTGAAAGGTATATAATGTAAGCGTATTCATTTTTAGACAAGAAGGTTAAAACAATGGAAAATATTTCTTATGACAATTCAAAAAACGTAATCAATAAACCGCTAGACTTTTTCTTGCGTGCCGTAATGTCATTAGTGGGAGTTTCACTTATCGCATTGGGTGCGGCTTTTATGCGTTCAGGAAAAGTAGGGATTGATCCTTTTACAGCGATGAATATAGGGATGTCTAATAAATTAGGGATTTCACTAGGTTTATTTCAATTATTAGCAAACTTAGTTTTATTCATTATCGTGTTAATTTTTGATCGTAAACAAATTGGCATTGGGACTATTTTCAACATGGTGTTAGTTGGTTTTGAAATTGAATATTTCAGTTCAGTTTACATAGCCTTCTTTCCCAAAGCAATTAGTATTCCAATGATGATTTTTGATGCTATCGTGGGGATTTTAGTGTTTACATTAGGAACTTCAATTTACATGTCGACTAAATTAGGAGTATCTCCTTACGATGCAATTGCACCGATTATTGCTGATAATACTCATATTAAGTACCAAAAAATTAGAAGTGCGCAAGATATTTTATTCATGATAGCTGCGGTTGTCGTGGCAGGGCCATTTGGCTTTATGACTATTTTCACAGCGTTCTTTGCTGGTTCATTAATTAGTTTTTGGAACAACACTATCAGCCGTGAGTTAATGCTTCATATTGACCATTTCAGTATGAAGCCTAGTTTGCAAAATGCCGCTGGTGGATTGTTTGAATTAGGTCGTCGTGGATACGATATTGTAAGTAGCGCTTACCAAGATACTTACATTATGCAAAAACAAATGTCGGGATATACTAACACCGAAATTGAGGAATTAATTAAAAGAACCAACGATAATATTAGAAAAAACGAACAGGTCCAATTAATTCTTAATAAACGTTTAGAGTCACTAAACGTGGAGTTAAAGCAAAGGGCATTAAGCAATAAATAAAAAAGCTTGCATTATTCCAAATTTTTCGGTAAGATAATTACAAATAAATGAACAAATAAAAAACGGAGGTTTCATCATGGTGACTTGTTATAAATTGACATTACAACAAGATAATAATAATTTCTTCTTTAATTTTGAACTAGCTATTTAGTATAGTATCGAGAAGAAATTATTTCACTATGAAAACTTCGAAGCACTAGAAAAATAGCTGGTAACAGTTATTCTTTCTGGTGCTATGGTAAAATCGCACTAGTTAGAACTAGTGCGATTTTTTTATTGCTCATATGATAGGGGGATTTTTATGAATATACTGTCTAAGGTGAATCGTAAGACATCGTTGGCTAAATTCATTGATAGGGATAAGAACCTTGAAAGAACTATCGGAACTAAAGATTTAACTATGATGGGAATTGGAGCTGTTATTGGTGCTGGAATTTTTATTCTTCCTGGTACTGTTGCTGCAACTACCGCTGGTCCTGGAATTATCGTTTCGTTTATCATCGCAACGATTGTATGTTCACTTTGTGCAATGTGTTATGCTGAATTCTCTTCAGCATTGCCAGTTGCCGGAAGTGCATACACATTTGGTAATATCATCTTTGGTGAAATTACAGGATGGATTATCGGATGGGGACTAGTGCTTGAATATATGCTTTCAGTGGCCACTGTTTCGACAGGGTGGTCTGCATACTTACAATCGTTCTTAGCAAACTTTGGTATTCATATACCAAAAGCACTTTCTGCTAATTACGATCCAAGTCATGGAACATATGTTAATATCATCGCAATCTTAGTTGTTGTTTTGATTTCTTGGATATTAACAAGAGGTGTTCAATCATCCGCTAAACTTAATGATATAATGGTACTTGTGAAAATTGCGATTATCATCGTGTTTGTGGTTGCAGGAGCATTCTTCGTTAAACCATCGAACTGGAATCCATTTATGCCTTTTGGTGTAAGTGGAGTGTTCCATGGAGCGTCCTTAGTATTCTTTGCATATTTAGGTTTTGATGTTATTGCTGCCTCAGCAGGTGAAGTAAAAAATCCTAAAAAAACAATGCCTATTGGAATCATTGGTAGTTTGGTCGTATGTACAATCTTGTACATCTTAGTATCAGTAGTTCTAACTGGAATTGTTTCCTATAAAGATTTAAACGTTTCAGACCCAGTGACATTTGCACTTCAATTGATTCACTTGGACAAATTAGGAATGTTAATTTCATTAGGTGCACTGGCCGGAATGTTTACTATGATGGTAAACATGATCTTCAGTAGTTCACGTTTGATCTACTCAATTGGACGTGATGGCTTATTGCCAAAAGGCTTAAGCAAAATTGATGATAAACGCAATGTGCCCAAGCACAGTATTATCTTTGTAACAATCGTCATCGCAGCAATGGGTGGATTGTTCTCATTAGATAAGTTAGCTAGTTTAGTTAACATTGGAACATTGATTGCATTTACCTTTATGTCAATCGGAGTTATTTTCCTTCGTCGTCGTAAAGATATTAAAAACGATGGATTCAAAGTTCCGCTATACCCATTCTTGCCAATCGTTTCAGTGATTGCATGTATCTACTTGCTATTACAATTACCATTAGATACATGGATTACTGCGGCTATCTGGTTTGCAATTGGTTTAGCAATTTACTTCGGTTATGGGGTCAAACATAGCCGTTCAAACAAATAATAATAGTCGCGATGACTATTAAAAATTGGGGAGTTTTATTATGGACAAGAAACACACTACGACGGAAAACGTCATGAAAGGGATCTTTTGGTCCGCGATGGCTTCAACCCTATGGGGTTTCTCAGGAGTTATCATGCAATTCGTTGCTAAGAACGAAGCCGTTCCTACACAATGGTTCATTTCAGTTCGTACTTTATTTGCCGGTATTTTATTATTAATCATTGGTTCAATTCACGTTGGTAAACATGTTTTTGATGTTTGGAAATCAAAAGAATCAATCATTAGATTATTCATTTATGCAATTTTTGGTTTAGCTGTTAACATGTCAACTTTCTACGTAAGTATTCAACAAGGTAACGCTGCTACTGCAACTATCCTACAATACTTAGCACCAATCTTTATTGTATTATACGGTTTAGTATTCATGAAGAAGAAGCCACTTAAAGCTGATGTTATTTCATTCTTATTAGCATTAGTTGGGGTATTCTTAATCATTACTAACGGTCACATTGGTGAACTATCAGTTCCATTGACTGCTGTTATCTTTGGTTTACTATCAGCTGTTTCAGCTGCTGTTTATTACTCAGTTCCAAAGCCACTATCAAAGGAAAACTCACCATTCGTTGTTCTAGGTTGGGGTACTTTGATTGCCGGTGTATGTTTTAATGCATACCACCCATTCTGGACTGACGCTCCTAAGATTACACCAGGTATCGTTTTAGGTATCGGGGGAGTTATCTTAGTTGGTACTATCTTCGCATTCTCAGCTGTGCTATACAGTTTGAAGTTTGCTCCATCAGAAGTATCAAGTATCGTTGATGCTGTTGAACCAGTTGTTACAATCATCTTAAGTATGATTGTATTCCACTTGATTCCAACACCAATCGAAGCAATCGGTGCAATTATCATTATTGTATCAATTTACTTCCTACAAAGATCTCACCAAAAGATGGGTAAAAACGATCCAGATATTAGATAATTAAAACCTAAAAAAGCCAATTTACTAGTTAAATTGGCTTTTTTTATTTTAAAAGATGCTTAGTTATGATATCCTTTTAAGATAGGTTTTCAAGTAAGAAAAGTTAACATTTACTTGGATTATAGAGATTTATGGGGTGAAAATATGGAAAACGAAAAGGGCGTTTTAGAAACTAATGTCATGAAAGGTATTTTTTGGGCATTCGTTGCGTCAGCGCTTTGGGGTGTTTCAGGTACAATTTTACAATTCGTATCACAACAAGAACACCTAGAAGCTAACTGGTTTTTATCAACCAGAACAATGATTTCAGGAATTGTATTATTATTGATTTCAGCAATTGTTTATAAAGGACACATTTTTAATGTCTTCAAATCTTGGAAATCATTCATTTGTATTGTGGCATACGGTATTTTTGGACTAGGTGCAAACTTATATACTTTCTATATGAGTGTGCAAACGGGAAATGCAAATGCATCAACCATCCTACAATACTTAGCACCACTATTTATTTTATTAGGTTCAATTATTTTTCAACACAGAAAACCATTACCAATTGACGTTATGGTTTTTGTAATCGCACTAGCTGGGGTTGTGTTATCCCTAACTAAGGGTGATTTTTCACAACTATCAATTAGTACTGGTTCATTGATCTGGGGAATTTTATCTGGGGTAACCGCAGCGTTCTACGTTGTCTTACCAAGACCAATCGTTGGTCAAAGTTCTCCAATGGTTATTCTAGGTTGGGGTACTTTGATTGCTGGAATTGTTTTCAACATCAAACAACCAATTTGGGTTAACATGCCTCACATGACACCTGGAATCGTATTCGGAGTCGGTGGAATTATTCTTTTCGGAACCATCCTACCATTCATGTTATTACTACACGCATTGAACTTCGCGCCATCAGAAGTGGTAAGTTTAGTCGATGCGACTCAACCAATCGTGACATTTATTCTAAGTGTCATCTTCTTCTCAATTTCAATTAGCTTTATTGAAATTGTCGGAGCATTACTTGTGATTTTAGCCATCTTTATTTTGCAAAAGTCACATCGTAAATTAACAATCGATAAACATAGCGAAGAATAAAACTACTAAGAAGCACTTTGATAGAAAAGTGCTTCTTTTTTTGTGGTAAGATATCTAATGGGGAAAAATATTTTTTAAGGAAGAAATCGCAATGCAAAAAGTATCAAAATACTGGCCATATATTACGATTTTTATAACCGCAGTATTAATCTTATTGCCACAAATTGTGACCGGTTCTTATATTTTAGGAGTCGACTCAATTTTTCATATGAATCGTTTTTACGATGCAATGATGCAATTAAAGAAAGGTCATTTAAACTATTTCATTTCCATATTTGGATATCAACAATCAGGACGAATTATTAATGCGTTGTACGGACCTTTAACCGCCTACTTCAGTGGCTTTTTACTATTGATCACTGGAAGTTGGGTTAGATTCCAAATCGTAACATCATTATTAACGTTAACCGTTAGTGGTGTTACTATGTACAATCTTGCAATTAGAACTAGAATCAAGCAAATTTATGCGGTCTTTATTGGGATTGCATATATGTCATCTTATTTAATTATGGGATGGGTTGTCGGCATGCAGTTCACCGGTTGGGGAGCGGCTATACTACCATGGTTGATGGCAGCCGGCTTTGACATGATTGATAATAAAGAAATCAATGTTATCAAGTTAGCACTACCCATGACGATTATGTTGCAAACTCATTTATTGAGTAGTTTGACCGGAGCATTAGCACTAGTACCAATGTTTATCGCCGGAATGATGCATAATCCTAACCGCAAACAGATGTTAAAGAACGCTGTTTTCGCTGTTTTAATAACACTCGGTTTAACTGCTAACGTATGGTATGGAATGTTCCAAATTTCATTTACCAACCATGCATTAGGAGTGGCGCCACAATTGAATATGTACGAAGACTCAATTGCCTTCTTCGGTAACAACGTCTTTGTATTACCACCAATTTATTCCATCGGGTTTATTATCGTTACCGGTTATTTCATTTATCATTTCAAAAAATTATCGACTGACAGAAGAGTTATTTTTATCACGGGGATGTTATTCCTTTGGATCTCATCAGTATGGTTCCCATGGGGACCACTAGATAAGCAATTCCCAAGTATTTCTTATTTAATTCAAATGCCACGAAGATTCGTTGTCATTGCATTTGTTTTATTATTAATTTGTTTTGGGATTATGATTAATGATAGTTTCAAAAAAGAAATGCTAAATACGATTAAGGTATACTGCCTAATGGTAATTACTTTTATTATGATTTTAAGTGCTGGGATGACTGTCCAAGGTGGGGCAAAAGACTTCTTCTCACCACAAGTTGTTCAAAATACCTATAATCTAAAATATCAAATAAACAATACTAATTTAATCCGAAAGAGCTTAACCATCAATAATCCAGGAGAAGTGCTAAAGATGTTGACTAAAGCTACTCCTGATTACTTACCGGTTCAATATAAGATGACCGCATATAATTACTTTGATTATCATCCATATGGTAATTATGGCAATCAAGTCATTAATTACTCTGGAAACGTTAAAAAGATTGTTAAATCAAATGGCCATTTGGAATTGATTTGGCATAATACTTCTGATGATACTAAAGCAACTCAATTACCGGTTGTTAAGTATAGTGATACTAAATTAATTCTTAATGGAAATCATTTAGGTAAGGTAAAGCAAACACAAATCGGGAGTGTGATTGTGAATGCCAAACCTGGTAAAAACAAGTTAGAAATTTACTATCAACCAACCATGATGCTTAGAATCATGCTATGGATAACCATTGTTAGTTGGGTATTATTAATTTTATATTTTGTATACAAAATAGTAAAAACAAAAAAGAGTAGCAAATAAGCTACTCTTTTTTATTTTGGATTTGATCATTAATATTTGGATTGTGTTTTAAACTTGGAAAGACAAATTTATCAGCGTTTTGAATTAAGATACCGTTGAAGATAATGGAAAAGATGGTTCCAATACCGACTGAATAGATTTGGTGTAAGAAGATAGAACAGATTAAGATGATTACAATGGGTGGGGTAAAATCAAGTAATTGAGATTTAACAGCGCTACCTTTTAGGTAATCAAATCTTAAAATGTTGGTGGTATCATCATTAGGGTGCATAAAGATGTTTGCACGTTGGTACAATGAGATGGCTGTACAGAAGAAGCACACACCTATTAAAGCCATTGGAATTCTGAAGAATAGTGATAAATTATTCCAACCTAGTGATTCAAAAAAATCGGTAAAAATTTGAATGAATGAACTAAAGAATGAAATGAAGATGATTTCTTCAATGAATCTTAATACGTCAATGTGTTTAATTAGGATTTGGTTAGTTAGTGCATTGATAATTCCAAAAATAAAAATCATAATTCCGACATCAATTCCAATTAATTGATGAATATTAACGGAAGCAGCAGTCCAGATACCTGAACCGCATCCGGAAACGATTGTAAGGGCGTTTCCTAATGAATTAAGCACTAGTCCAAAAACTAGCGCAATAATTCTAGTTTTCAGTGAATTAGCAGATTTAATAAATAACATCTCCTCGGTTGTTTCTATATCCATCATATCATATAAGTATTTATAAAAATGGAAAATATGATAAAGTAATATAGAAGGAGTCAGATATGAAAGATAAATATGAAGTGACTAGATATATTGGGGTTCCGGTTGATACAGATCAATCAGGAAATTACATAATAAAAAAAGATGAAAATGGTGAATTTAAACTTCACGACTGGCGAACAGGAAAACACACTAAGGGTAAGTTTAAAAAGATTGGTCAATTGTTTCTAACTGAGAATAACTTGTTAGTAGCTGTGATCAAAACAGAACCAGTTAAATTTAATAATCGTCATCAATATACACCACTACAAAGATTTACCAGTGAGAGTTTAAGTGATGAACAAGTATTAGAAGCTAAAAAAAGACTTGATTAAACATCAAGTCTTTTTTGTGGCGTTGTTATAACTAGTTGAGCTTAGATTATAAGTAAGTTTAGCGTGGTTAAGCGTCTAAATATATGGAATTATTTTTTGAGTAATTCTTCTGCATGTTGAGCAACTTCTTCATTGCTCATGTCTAGATAAGGATGCATCTTAGCTTCGGTAGCCATAGTATCCTTTCCATCATGTTCCATATAGTAATTCCATATGGCATCACGAACGGGTGTTGCATCAGTTGACCAAGTGAATTGCTTGTTCATTGGTGTATCTAATACTCTTTCTCTTTCGTCAACCTTTTGTTCTGCAGTCATTGTCATAATGAATTCCTCCTTATATTTAAAGCTCAACTACATTCTAGTTCTTATTCTTTTATTTGTTAATAGTTATGCTCGAATTTTTAACCCTTCTTTTCTTGTAGGGTTTCTTAAGGAGTACATAGATCTTTATTCGAAAAGAACTACAAAGACAGTTAAAGCGATAGGTGCCAAAATACATGTAATGATTAACTTATTAAGTTCTTTATTAATTTTTACACTATCTCCATCAGATGCACCTCTTTTGAACTTATAAAATCTAGATAGTGCACCAGATAGAAAGATAACACATATAAAGAATAGTGATTTTTGGGAATAGGGGTCTGCAAACCAAAGGAAAGCTGACATATAAATAAAAGATACAAATTGAATTACAAGAACAAGGTTATTCTTTTTGATAATGTTCATAATATGCCCCTTTATCTAATTAGCCATTAAAATAAAAAACAAACATTTGTAGATTAACTTTATTTTTAATGAGTTATATTTATCGCTTATGATTAGTTCTGCATCAAAATCTTATCAGTTTAGTACAGAATACATTAACATAATTACTCCTATTAATATAACTATAGAAGTACCATTTTCTAAATTTATAGTTTTGTTTTTTATAAAAGACAATACAATCGATGTTATTAGAATTATACTTACAACTATGTATCCAATCATACTCAGTCTAGTATTATCAGTGAATAATAGTATCAAGATTACTATATATATAAATATCGCTAAATTTGTTGTGTTTTAATTTCATTAAAAAACCTCCTAATAAAAATTATGATTTAATTATACTGCACTTATAAGAAAATGAAAATGCGTTAGAAAAACAACTTTTTATTTAACAATAAATTAAATTATATTCACGTTAAAATTAAGAAGGATAAAATCGTAAAAATAGGAATTATTGATTATGACTATTAACTTTTCAAAGGTGATATATCATTATTGAATGAGGTGATTATCTCATTTGTTTGTTGATAGTATTTTATTGCAGGTGTGTTCCTAATATATTTAAGAGTGGTAAAGTTGACTTAACTTGCATTTCAGGTCAATTTCGTTTATATTCATAACTATACTGAAGTGAGGCATAAGTTTATGAGAGATAAATTTGCGACAAAAAATAAAATTGTTAATGGAATGTTCGAACTATTAAAAACAACACCATTCGATGAAATTAATGTGAAAGATATCTGTGCTCAAGCTGATGTTTCACGAATGACGTATTATCGAAATTTCCACAATAAGAAAGACATCATCATTTATCGTTTTGATAGTTCTTTCACTACTTTCATACAAAGATTAGCATCTAGTCATTCTCATAATTTAAATGATATTGCGACGATCTTTTTTGAACTAGTAAAAGAAGATCAAGATATGATGGAAATGATCATGAAAAATGACTTATCCATGATTCTATTAGAACGACTAAAATACTACATTTCTGATTTAATTGATGAAAATGTTTTAGAAACTCGTGAAGAGTCTTCTAAGATGTTAGTTTCATTAATTGCAGGGGGACTAACTGAAATTATTATTACTTGGACTGAAGATGGGATGAAAGAACCAATTCAATCACTTGTAATCTTTGTTTCTAAGTACATGCACTTTAAAATTAATTAATAATATTAAAAAAAGAGCTATCAGATTTAATCTGATAGCTCTTTTTTGATCTCTTAAACTAAAAGTTTACTAGAAGTTATCCTTAAGCAGGAGTAACGTTAGCAGCTTGTGGTCCACGGTCGCCGTCTTCAACGTCTAGTGTAACCTTTTCGCCTTCTTCTAGAGTCTTGAAACCTTCTTTGTTGATAGCTGAGAAGTGAACGAATACGTCACCATCTTCAGTAGTGATGAAACCGTATCCTTTATCAGCGTTAAACCATTTAACAGTACCTTGTTTCATAATATGAAACCTCCTTGCACATATCGTGCGTATTAAAATCTAATGTATCATAAAGCCTGAATCAAGGAAGTTATTTCATATGAATATAAAACAAGTGAACCTAAGAATCGAAACTATGTAACACATTGATAATAATATACCCGATATTGGTCCTTATGTCAACTGATGAAAAAATAATAATAAAATCAAAATATAAAATGATAGAAATCTCATTTTTAGATAAATAGTTCATTCTAAAATGTGAATCTTTTTCGCCTTTAAAATGCTTATAAAACAAAGATTGTAGTAAAAAGTAATGAAAATATTAATAAAATTTTAAATATTACCTTGACTATTATTAGAAAATGATTAGAATTGAAAACAATCAATAAGAAATTGGGGGAAACGAATATGGACGCATTAAGGTCTTCATTGCTAAAGATTGAAAATTTAAATACATATTTCAAAATTGGCACAAACTTTTACTCAGCGATCAGAAACGTTGACTTAAACGTCAACCGAGATGAAATCCTAGCTGTCGTTGGTGAATCTGGATGTGGTAAATCAACATTAGCCCAAACGGTAATGGGATTATTAAACCCCAAAGATTCAAAAGTTTCTGGAACTGCCGATTTTGAGGGGACAGATTTAATCAACTTAAAAGAAGCTGAATTAAACAAGTTCCGTGGATTAAAGATTGGAATGATTTTCCAAGATCCATTATCTGCCTTAGATCCATTAAAGCGTATCGGTGAACAAGTTGCTGAAACGCTCGTATATCATACAAATGACAATGCTGACAAACGAAAAAAACGAGTTATCTCATTATTAGATCAAGTTGGAATTCATAATCCGGAATTAATTTTCCATGAATTTCCTCATCAATTATCTGGTGGAATGCGACAAAGAGTTGTGATTGCGATGGCAATTGCATGTGAACCAGACTTAATTATTGCTGACGAACCAACCACTGCGTTGGATGTTACTATCCAAGCTCAAATCTTGGACTTATTAAAAGACATTCAAATTAGAAATCATTGTGGAATTGTTTTAATTACTCATGATTTAGGAGTTGTTGCTGAAACAGCTGATCGAGTCGCGGTTATGTATGCTGGTCAAATTGTTGAATTAGGAACTTCCAAACAAGTTTTTAATACTCCAAAGCATCCATATACACGTTCACTATTACGCGCGATGCCACAAAAGAGTAACCATGGTGACGATCTTTATGTCATTCAAGGAAGTGTTCCTTCATTAGTAAAAATGCCGGATCATGGTGATTTATTTGCCCCACGTATTCCATGGGTTAAGGATGAAGAACACGAAGAAAATCCTGCAATGCATGAAGTAGAAGACGGACACTTTGTTCGTTGTACTTGCTACCAAAATTTCCAATTCCCAGATGAAGGAGGACAAACTTATGGCGAATGAGAAACCAGTTATCTTGGAAGTTAAGAACTTAAAAGTTCACTTTCCAATTCGCGGTGGTTTTTGGAACCGCATTGTTGATAATGTAAAAGCTGTTGATGGAGTTTCATTAAAAATTCATCGTGGTGATACATACGGATTAATCGGAGAATCAGGTTCTGGTAAATCAACCACCGGTAAGGTAGTTGTTGGTTTGCAAGAAGCGACTTCAGGTAAGATGCTCTATCAAGGTCTAGATGTTACTGACAAAAAGACTAGAAAGAAGATTAATTACAACCGAGAAATTCAAATGATTTTCCAAGATCCAGAATTAAGTTTAAATCCTGAAAAACGCATTTACGATATTATCGCTGAACCACTTAGAAACTTTGAAAAGTTATCTAAAGAAAAAGAAAAGATGCGCGTGATTAACTTGTTAGACATCGTTGGATTAGGTCCAGATTCTTTATACAAGTACCCACATCAATTCTCTGGTGGTCAACGTCAAAGAATTGGGGTTGCAAGAGCCGTAGCAACTAATCCTAAGTTAATTGTTGCTGATGAACCGGTATCTGCTTTGGATTTATCAGTTCAAGCACAAGTCTTAAACTTTATGAAGAAAATTCAAAAAGAATTTAACATTTCATACTTATTCATCTCCCATGACTTGGGAGTTGTTCAACATATGTGTAATCATATTGCGATCATGAATCGAGGTCGAATCGTTGAAGTGGGGACTAAAGATGATATTTACAATCATCCACTACATATTTATACGAAGAGATTATTAGCTTCAATTCCTGAAGCTGACGTTAACAACAGAGAAGCGCATAGACAAAATAGAATCGAAGTCGAAAAGTTCTTCGAAGAAAACAAGAAAGATTACTATGATGAAAATGGAGCACCGCTTCCTTTGATTCAAGTTTCAGAAACGCACTTAGCAGCTGTTCCTGAAAGTGCAGTAAAGGGGGACGATTAATATGTGGAAAACAATTTTACGAAGAGTCTTAATTATGATTCCAGAATTAATCATCTTAAGTGTTTTGGTTTTCATCCTATCAAAACAATTACCAGGTGATCCATTTACTGGATCAATCAATCCTAAGTCATCACCAGGTCAATTACATCATTTGATGGAAATTAATGGGCTATACGACCCATGGTATCAACAATATTGGAACTGGGTAATTCATTTATTCCACGGTGATTTAGGTAACAGTTATGAATACCAAGAACCAGTTAGTGCCATCATTGCTTCAAGAGCGATTAACACATTCTGGTTATCACTAGTAACGATGATTATGACATACGTAATTGGTATTCCTTTAGGACTATACGCTGGTCGTCACGAAGGAAAGTTACAAGATACTTTAGTTCGTATTTACTCATACGTAACTATGTCGGTTCCTTTCTTCGTTGTCTTGGTCTTAGGTTGTTGGATTTTTGGATACGATTTAAGTTTATTCCCAACGGCAGGTTCCGTTTCGCCACAGGCGAGTGGATTCTTTGGGGTCTTCTTCTCTCGAATCTATCACATGATTTTACCAGCAACTCTTGGAGCGTTATTTGCTACCTCAGGGATTACTCAATACTTACGTTCAGGTGTTATTGATGCAAGAAACTCTAACTATGTAAAAACTGCTCAAGCTAAAGGGGTTTCAATGGACAATATCTATCAACACCATATTTTAAGAAATGCCTTACTACCAATCGCGGCTTTCGCCGGATACTCAATCACTGGTTTATTAGGTGGATCATTGTTCACTGAACAAATCTTCTCATATCCAGGGATGGGACTATTATTCTTAAACGCTGTTAACTTTAGAGATTATACGGTTATGACCGCCTTAGTATTGTTATACGGATTATTAAGTTTATTAGGAACTTTATTATCTGATATCGCACTAAGTGTTATTGATCCAAGAATTAGAGTGGAATAGGAGGGGTAATAATGAACGAAACAGACGCTACTTTAGAAAGATTAGAAAAAGAAGCCAAAGAAAATTCAGCACCATCATCACTACGTTTGATGTTTAACGAATTTAAGGCTGATAAGATGGCAATGATTTCATTAATCGCAATTATTGCCTTCATCCTATATGTTGTTATTGCTTCTATGTTTATCAATGTTGGTAAAGAAATGGAAACAAATATCATGGGTTATTTTGCTAAACCATTCACCCCTGGATACTTTCTAGGAGGGGATGCTGGAGGTCGATCAATTGCCAGTCAAATTATCGTAGGGTCTCGAAACTCTATCTTAATTGCCATTGGACTAACGATTATCTCATCTACCTTTGGTGTATGTTACGGATTATTCTCAGGATATTTTGGTGGAATCGCTGATTTATCAATGCAAAGAGTTTACGATTTCATGATGATTATTCCAGCTTTTATGATCATTATTGAAATCGTTAACATCATTCCATCATACAACGCAATTACATTAACACTTATCCTTTCACTATTTTACTGGATGGGAACTTCTCGTTTAATTCGTGCCCAAACATTATCTGAAGTGAACAAGGATTACGTATCAGCTTCAAAAGCTTCCGGAACTGGTACTTTAAAAATTATTTTCAAGCAAATTATGCCAAACTTATCATCATTAATCGTGGTTGATACTACCATCTCATTTGCTGAAAATATCGGGGTTGAAACAGGTCTATCATACTTAGGTTTTGGCCTTCCAAACGGAACCCCATCACTTGGTACATTGATTGCCAATGCCAATGATGCTGATAACATCACTACTTACTGGTGGACTTGGCTACCTGCAACAATTGAAATTATCGTTTTATGTTTAGCTATCAGTTACGTTGGAGCTGCCTTAAGACGTGCTACTAATTCAACACAACGTCGTAGCGAAGATTAATCAAAGTTTGCACTTTAAGGAGGTGAGTTTTGATTAAGTATTAAGTTTTATTTATAAAATGGAGGGATCTTATATGAAAGTGTATAAAAAATGGGTCGTTGCTGGACTAACAATGTTTTCAGCACTTGCCCTAGCCGCGTGTTCAAACAGCGGAGATAATTCAGAAGTTAAATCTGGATTTAAACCATCTGCTAAGCTAGCAGAATACTATGATAATACAAGTTCAACTACATACAACAATGGTACATTGAAGGTAGCTGAATTCAATAGTGCACCATTCGCTGGTATTACTTCACCAACATTACAAGCTAATGCTGAAGATGGTGACGTATACTCACCAGGTTCAGTGGGATTATTCAATACTGATGCTAACAACCGTATTATTGACGGTGGTTTAGCTAACCTTAAATTGGATAAGAAAGCTATGACAGCTACTATTACCATTAACCCTAAGGCTAAGTGGTCAAACGGTGCTAAAGTTACTGCCAAAGACGTTGAATATCCATACGAAATCATCGCCGCACCTGACACCACTTCACAACAATACTCAGACGATATGACAGCTATTAAAGGTATGGCAGAATTTCATGCTGGTAAAGCTAAGACTATCTCAGGTATTACAATGCCTAAGGGTGAAAGTGGAAACGAAGTTGTTATCCACTTCAGTCGTTTCGCACCAGCTTTACAATTTGGTGGAAACTCAATCATGTGGTCAGGAGTTGAACCATACGAATACTTCAAGGGTGTTCCAATTTCAAAACTTGCTGCATCAAAACAAGTTCGTAAAGACCCAATCTTCGCTGGTCCTTACAAACTAGCTAAGCAAGTTACTGGTGAATCAACTTCATGGGTTCCTAACAAGTACTACTACGGTAAGAAAGCTAAGATCCAACACATCACTATCCAAGTTGTTAGTGAAAACAACTTCACTAGTGCTCTAAAAGCAAAACAATATGACTTTGCTATTAGTGGTGGTATCTCAACTGAATACCCACAAGTAAAACAACTTAAAGATTACAAGGTTGTTGGTACTATGGGTACAAGTTTCAGTTACCTAGCATTTGACTTAGGTCACTATGACACTAAGAAACAAGTTAATGTTATGGACAAGAGCTCAAAAATGTACAACCCTAACTTGAGAAAAGCTATGATGTACGCACTAGATATTGGTGCTTTGAGAAAGAAATTTAACAATGGTTTGGCTTGGTACCCTAACTCATTAATTTCTCCATACTACAAGACTTACTACAACGCTAAATCTCCTCGTTACACTCTAGACATCAAGAAAGCTGAAAAACTACTTGATGACGCAGGTTACAAGAAGAAAGGTAAGTACAGAGTTCAACCAAACGGTAAACCTCTTAAGATTTACTTCGGTGCTATGACAAGTACACCAGCTAACGAAGCTCAATACAACTACTACCTACAACAATGGCGTAAGATCGGTCTAGATGTTGAATTTGCTGGCGGTCGTCCAATGGAAATGAACAAGTTCTACTCAATCCTAGAACAACCAAAACAAACTCAAATGGATGTCTTTGCCGGTGCATTCGGTGTTAACTCAGAACCAACACCAACTGGTATCTTCGGTGCTGGTGCAGCCTTCAATATGGCTCACTTTGTTACTGATAAGAACACTGAACTTCTATCAAACATGAACAATGCTAAAGCATGGGATGATAAGTACAGACAAAAACAATTCAAGGAATGGCAAACATACATGCAAGAACAAGCTGCATACATTCCAACTTCAATGTCTCTATCATGGACTCCTGTTAACACTCGTGTTAAAGGTTACGATGCAAGACCAACTGCTACAGAATTCTGGAGCAGCCTACAACTTACTGCTAAGAACCCAGAATAAGATTCTTAGACAAAGTTTTCATAGTTTGACCTTGTAATTCAGGTACCCCCAATACCTGGGTTACAAGGAGATTTATCCTCGCAATAAGACACCATTACGAATAATTCGTAATGGTGTCTTTTTTGTCTAAAATCATTTAAAATAATGATATTAAAATAAAAAGGGGAGCAGATTATGAAAACATTGGTATTAGTTTCACATCCAGAATATGATAATTCGATGACTGAAGCATTTTTAAAGCAATGTCAATCGAATATTGATTCCGTCGATTGGGTTGTATTAGATCAAATTCAAAACCAATTTACGTTTGATAAAGATGTGGAACAAAATAGATTAAAAAATTACGACCGAATTATATTTCAATTCCCAATGTATTGGTACAGTGCTCCCGCTTTAATGAAGAAGTATCAAGATGATGTTTTTACTAGAAATTTTATTTACGCTGATGAACAAGGCTGGTTAAATGGAAAAGAATTTGGTGTTGTGATGACCTTAGGTGATCCGCTAAAAGATTATCAAGTTGGTGGTAGCGAAGGTTTTAGCATTTCTGAATTATTAAAGCCATATCAAGCAATCGCGCAAAAGGCAAAGATGCATTTTTTAAAACCGTTTGTGATTGAACAGTTCGCATACATGACGGATATTCAAAAAGAAAAATTGTTAGTAGATTATTGTAATTATTTAACTAATGATAATTTTGATAGTTTTGCTAGTAAACAATCATGGTACGTGGACCAACTAACAGCTCTAAAAGAAACTTTATCTTCTAATAAGCAAGCCAAAATGGCAGTTCTAATCGATTATATTCAAGGAAACATTGATCAATTAGATGAATTGAAATGGGAAATCGAATTAATTAAAAAGGAAGACGATGGATAATGAACGAAGATAATTCATGGTTAGACCAACAATTAGATGAATTGAAAAAAGATGAGACCAGTTTTAAATTGATTGCATTTTTAAATCAAAGTAAAACTATCGTGGAGGAACAACAAAAAAGACTCCAACAAGCCCAAGACGAATTAGATGGGCGTATGTGGAGTCCTGATAAATGGTAGAGAAAAGGCTCGCAAATTTGCGAGCCTTTTTTATTACTTAGCCCAGTGGTTAATTGGACCAAATTTATGGGCAACTTCAATTTCATTTTTGATTGCTTTATCAACGTAATCATCGGCGATACGAATAGCATCTTCGATGGATGTGCCTTTAGCAATTTCAGCAGTAATGGCTGCAGATAGGGAATCACCTGTCCCATTTTTATGTTCAGTATGGTAGTAAGGTCCTTCAATCCAGAAGTCTTTACCAGATTCTAGAAGAACGTAATCTTTTACAACGTCTGTTTCGCCAGCAACGTGTTTACCTTTAATGATGACATTTTTAGCTCCTAAGGCACGAAGACGCTTAGCGGCTTCGATTGTGTCATCATCACTGTTGATTTCCATGTCGGCGAGTTTTTGCGCTTCATAGAAGTTAGGGGTTAAGACAGTTGCTAACGGAATTAATTCCGTTTTTAAAGTATCATAGGCGGCTTGTTCTAATAACATGTTACCGTGTTTAGTCATGATTACAGGATCTACTACTAGTGGACCAAAATCATATTGCTTATAATTTTTGACCACAGTATTGATTAATTCGGCATCGGCTAACATTCCAGTTTTAGAAGCAAGGATTTTAAAGTCCTCAGCTAAGTCCTTAAATTCATTATCAATAAATGAAACAGGCATTGAAACACTATCGTGAATACCAAAGGAGTTACCTGCGACGCATGCAGTAATTACTGATGCTCCGTATGTATGGTGCATGAAAAATGTATGTAAATCGGCTTGCATACCAGCACTACCATCACTATCTGAACCTGCAATAGTTAGTACTTGGGGAAAATCATTAGTCATTATGGCCACCTCTTAATATGAAATTGTAAGTAATTTTAACACAAACTTGTCATTTGTAAACAATATAGATATAATAATGAGTGAAGAATTCTAATTTGCGTTAAGTACCATATTTATATTATAATGGTACTAATTAATTTATTGATATAGAGAGGGGTTGTCATCCAATGAGAATTTGTCATCCAAATGGTGTTCAAGGACGTCGTCCAATCAACAACAACAAACGTAACAAAAAACAAAAAGAAATTGCTGACTTACAAAAATTCCTAAAGTCAAAGCCTGCTAAATAATTCTTTTAGACTCAGTTTACTGGGTCTTTTTTTGTACATAAAGGGGTAATAATTATGGCAAATAAATTTTATGCGGTCAAAAAAGGTAAGAAACCAGGTATTTATAACACATGGCCAGATTGTCAAAAACAAGTTAATGGTTTTCCCGGTGCTGAATATAAAAGTTTTAAAACTAAAAACGAAGCGCTTATTTATATGGGTGAAAAAACCACATCAACTAGTCGAACCACTGCTTCATCTAACGCAATTCAATTATTTTCCGATGGTGGATCTAGAAATCACGGCAACAAATTAGGCCAGCACGTGAAAAAAGATGATAAGGCTGCTTGGGCATATTTGATTATTAATCATGGCCAAAAAGATTTTGATTCAGCTGGTGAACTAGGTGCTACCAACAACAAAATGGAAGTACTAGGGTTAGTTAACGGACTTAAAAAGTTAATTCAAACCGGTTGCCAAGATCAAGCCATCGATGTCATTTTAGATTCTAAATATGTATTAGATGCGGTTACTAAGGGATGTCTAACCTCATGGAAACGCCGTGGTTGGAAGAAAAGTGACGGTACCGTAATTAAAAATTTGGCTGAATTTAAAGAATTGGATCAATTGTTGCCTCAATTTAGTAGATTATCTTTCAGTTGGACTAAGGGGCATGCTACCAATGATGGTAACAACTTCGTTGATCAATTATTGAACCAAACCATGGATAAAATGGAAGGTAAAACACCAGTGAGTCCAGTTAAAGAAAATCCGGTCACAATCACTTATACTGAGCCTGATTATCAACCAAAGAAAAAAGTGCAACCAGTTGAACGTAAAGAAAAACCACAACCAGTTGCAGAAACTAAATCAGATAATTCAACCAAGGAAACGGTTTCTGAGTATATCGACCCAGATAAATCTGTTTCTGACATTGAAAAGAGCTTACGTGACTTAGGTTTCTTTGATAAATAAAATCATATGTTACAATAAAATATGAATAATTAACGAAAGCTGGCAAATTATGAAAACTGAACGTGAAAAAATGACTGCAGGAGAACCTTATCAACAATATGACGAAGAACTACAACAACGTCGTCGTGAGATAAGAAAAGAACTGAACAGTATTAATTCACTAGATGATAACCAAGAACAAAATCGTCGATTATCTCAATTGTTTGGTGATGCGGGTAAAAATTTATGGATCGAAACGGGTGTCCAATTTGATTATGGTTACAACATTCATGTTGGGGATGATTTTTACGCCAATTATCATTTAACTCTATTGGATACATGTCCGATTACGATTGGTAATCACTGTTACTTTGGCCCAGATGTGGGACTTTATACGCCAGTTCATCCCATTGACCCGAAAGAACGCCTTGCTGATGTTGAACTAGGTAAACCAATCACAGTCGGTGATAACTGCTGGTTTGGTGGCCACGTGACCATCCTACCTGGGGTTACATTAGGTAATAACGTTGTTGTTGGTGCTGGATCGGTTGTAACGAAATCATTCGGTGATAACGTTGTGTTAGTTGGCAATCCCGCAAGAGTAATTAAAAATGTTGAATAATTAGGTTGTATATTCCCGGTAAAACGGTATTTTACATAAATAGTTATTTGTGTATAATATAAATGAAATACAAAATAATTCGAATTGAATTTGTATAACTAAAAAAGAGCTGTGCAGATAGTCATTCGTTATATACGAATCACTTTTATGTGCGGCTTTTTGTGTTTAATCTAAGAGGAGGATTATTATTTTTAAAAGTAAAAATATCGACAAGCTCGTCTTTATTCCTACTGTTGTTTTATTCATTTGTGTATCTGTCTTTTTGATAATTGGTGGATCATCACTACAAGGATTTCTCAATCAAATATTGAACTGGGTTACCAGCAATATGGGTTGGGGATACATGTGGATTTATATCATCAATTTTTTGTTTTTTGTATATTTGATGTTATCAAAGTATGGCAATATTCGTCTGGGAGAACCAGATGATAAGCCGGTGTATAAGAACTTTCAATGGGGCTCAATGGTCTTTGCGACCGCAATTGATGCCAGCATCTTAATGCTTAGCATGGTCGACCCATTGATGTATGTTCAACATCCGGAAGGCTCCGTCAAACCATATTCTGCGACTGCATACAATTTAGCGCATATGTATGGTCAATATGACTGGGGGCCAATGGCATGGTTGATGTTCGCTGCACCCACGATTGCTATTGGTTATATGATGTATAACAAGAAACGCAAAATTCAGTCACTAAGTGATGCGATTACAATTTTAGATGGTGATCAATTATGGAAAGTGATTGCCAAGAAAATTGTTAATTTACTAGTTGTGCTAGGAATTATGGGTGGGGTCGGTGCATCCGTGGGATTAGAAATTCCAATTATTTCTAAAGTCCTCAGCTCATTGACCCATTTACCAGATAATCTCTACATGAAGCTAGGTTTGTTTTTAGTTTTATTTGTCATTTTTGCTGTTACCGTCTTTAAAGGCTTGAATGGTGGAATTGATAAACTAAGTAATGCTCATATTTGGACAGCCATTATCTTTTTAATCATTGTTTTACTAGTTGGACCAACGGTATATATTTTAAACTCTGAAACCAATAGTGTTGGTTTGTTACTACAGAAGTTTATTTCAATGAGTATGAACACAGTGCCAAATGGTCGCCCACCAGTCGCCCAACAAGAAACCATTTTCTATTGGGGTTGGTGGTTGTCATACATGCCATTTATGGGGATATTCATTGCTAAGATTTCCCGCGGGCGTACCATCAAACAGGTGATTATGGGGATGCTCACATATGGTGCATTAGGGTGTATGAGTTTTTATGCTGTTTTTGGTGGCTATTCATTATGGCTACAAAAGACTGGCGCAATTAATCTAACTCACATTCTTAATACGCAAGGAAATGCCGCCGTTATTTCGGCAGTATTAGCAACCTTACCGATGAAGTACGTGATGTTCGCATTTTACTTTATCTCCTGTTTTATCTTTTTAGCGACAACAATTTCATCATCCGCATTCGTACTTGCTTCATTCACCAGTTTGCCATTAAGACCGGGAAAAGAACCAAGTCGTTTAAACAAAATGACATGGGTAGTTGTCTTTATCCTATTCTCATTTAGTTTAGTGGTCGTTGGTGGTTTTGAAACGGTTCAAACATTCTGTACTTTAGCTGGGTTCCCATTAATGTTTGTATGTATTTTAATTATCATGTCAGTATTTAAGATGATTAAAAATGATCCAACAATAATTAGAAATCCACGATGGACCCAAAGAAGAACCAAGAAGAAGCCAACCGTTGAACGTCGTAGTGCGATTAAAGGAAAGCTAATATTATGGCCAAAGACGACAATTAATCGTCATTAAATTAAAAAAGATGATAAATGGATGTAAAAAGTCCGTTTGTCATCTTTTTTTGTGATAATATTTATTATATAAATTATTAGGAGATGAATAGAATATGGCACAAAAAGTAATTATTCCTAAAGAATTTGCTCATTATTTGGCAGAACCTTTAAGAAATTATGGCTATGATGTAGTTGAAGTAGAAGATCAATATTCTGATACTTTACTACAACACAAAGATGCTGATGGAATGGTATTAAACGCCACTCCATTAGATAATGAAACTATTGATCAAATGACTAATTTAAAGGTCATTGCACGTTTTGGTGTGGGATACGACAACGTCGACTTACAACACTGTAAGGAACGTGGTATATACGTTACTAACACTCCCGGGGGTAATGAAGTTGCCGTCGCTGAATGTGCAGTTACAGATATTCTAATTTTATCTAAGAATCTTTACACTGTTTCTAAGAAAATGCACGAAGGTGATGACTCATTTGCATTCCATCACCCATCACATGATATTAAAGGTAAGACCATCGGTATCGTTGGTTACGGAAACATTGGTCAACAAGTTGCCAAAATGCTATCTGGTTTTGGCGTAAAGACATTAATCTGGAACAGAAGTCCTCGTACTTCAGAATATGGTGAATTTGTAGAATGGGATGAACTATTCAAGCGTTCAGATTTTGTATCTCTACATTTACCAGCTGTTAAGGGAACTATCGGTTCAGTAAATAAGGAAACATTCAAGATGATGAAGGATTCAGCATTCATCGTTAACTTTGCGCGTGGAGCAGTTATCAACGAATCTGACTTAATTGAAGCACTTAAGAATGGTGACATTGCCGGTGCCGGTCTAGATGTATTCGAAAAAGAACCACTTCCAATGGATAGTGAATTGAGATCATTAAAGAATGTCTTTATGACACCACATAACTCAGGATTCTCAGTGGAATCATTCACTAAGATTTCAGACATGTCTAGTAGTGAAGTTAACCTGGTTCTAAAAGGTGAAAAACCAGAACACTGTGTTAACGGTCTATAAAATAATAAAAAAACATCATGAGATTTTCTCATGATGTTTTTTTATTTTATAGTTTGTATTTATCGTCGATTTCGTCGCCTTGAGAAGTAAGGATTTTAGGACCATCCTTAGTGATAGCGATGGTGTGTTCATATTGAGCAGAATTAGTACCATCTGAAGATACGTAATAAGTCCAATCATCTTTGGCATCATAACGATCTGAGATTTCCCAAGTTCCTAAGTTAACCATTGGTTCAATCGTAATTGTCATTCCTTCTTTTAGACGAAGACCTTTACCTGGTTCACCGTATGCAGGAACGTTTGGTTGTTCATGCATGGTAGGTTGGATTCCGTGACCAATTAGTTCACGTACGTCTCCCATGTGGTTTTGATTTTCAATAAAGTCTTGGCAAGCAAAACCAATATCACCTAAGCGGTTACCAACAACGGCTTGGTCGATTCCACGGTATAGTGCTTCTTTACATACGTCCATTAATTTTTGGTTTTCTTCAGAAATGTTACCAACAGCATATGTCCAGCATGAATCACTTTCGAAGCCATCTTTGTTAACTGTTAAATCAACTTTAACGATGTCGCCATCTTTTAGAATTAATCCTTTACGAGGAATTCCGTGGGCAACTTCATCGTTTACGGAGATACAAGTAGCAAATTTGTAACCTTCAAAACCCTTTTCAGAAGCGGTAGCACCGTGATCTTGAATGTATTTGTCAGCAAATTCTTCGATTTCCCAAGTATCTAATCCTGGTTTAATCATTTTACGTAATCCCAAATGAACACCGGCTAAAACTTCACCAGATTTAGCCATCATCTCGATTTCGCGTGGTGATTTTAATGTAATCAAAATAAGTTCTCCTTTGTTCAGTCCAAATTTTATTCTATACCTATAATCTACTACAAATTAGTGATTTTGGCTAATTAATGACTATAATTATTACTGTATTTTTATCGATTTTCTAGTATCATAGGACATAGAAGAATTGAGAGGAGAATCATCTTGAGTAAAACTGCTAAAACCAATGTGATTTTAATTATTGCGACTGTGATTGTGGCTTTCTTTGCAATCTTTTTTGCAATTAGAAGTGACAATTTATTATTGTCAAAATCTGATAAAAGTGTAGTGAATACACCAACACTTTTTGTGCATGGACTAGGTGGATCAATGAAATCGACTGATCATCTTGCTACTATTGCATCTCGTGATGGTGGACAACGTTCATTAGTTATCTATGTTGATAAAGATGGTAATATTCAACATAAAGGAAAAATTAAATCAAGCGCTAGAAAACCCATCATTCAAGTTATTTTTCAGCGTAAATTTACATCAGTGAACAAACAAGTTAGTTGGTTCCGTGAAATTTTACAAATTCTGAGGGCACAGTACGGCTTTACTACTTACAATGTCGTTGGACATTCCACCGGTGCTGTAACAGCATTAGATACTGCAGCGAAATACAATAGTGATTCAGATATGCCGAAATTACAAAAATTTGTTTCAATTGCCGGACCATATGACGGAATTATGAAACTATCTAACAACGGGATTGATAACTACGTTAACTCAAAAGGGCAACCATCTATTTATTCAGAAGAAAATAAGTGGTTCCCTTCATATCAAACACTAATTAATGATTGTAAGAACTTCCCTAAGAATGTTTCAGTATTAAATATCTACGGGGATGACAACAAAAAGACTGATTCTGATGGTGTCGTTAGTGTCGCATCAGCGAAATCACTAAAATATCTAGTTGCTCATCGTGTTAAGAACTATGATGAAATTCCGGTTACTGGAAATAGTGGGCAACACAGTCGTTTACACCATAATATTTTTGTTGATCACATAATTGCGCGCTTCTTATTTGACGAGAATTAATCAAGTCAAAATAGTTTACTTATTTCCGCTAAAAAGATAGAATTTAAAAGTGTTAGTTTATAATGATTCTAAATTAGGGGATGACTATTTTGCAAAATGTCGATTTAAATGGAAAACCATATAATCGATTCTTATTCGTCATGGTAATGCTTTTAGGAAGCTTTACGATGTCAATGAGTCAATCATCAATTTCAACTGCGTACCCAACTTTAATGAGTTCCTTTGGAATTGACGCATCAACTGTTCAATGGTTAACCACTGGCTTTATGTTAATCATGTGTGTCATGATGCCAGTAAGTCCATGGTTATTGAACAACGTTAAATTTAAGCAATTATTCTTAATGATTCTAGCAATTTTTGATATCGGTACAATTATCGTTGTACTAGCACCTAACTTCTCAGTAATGATGTTAGGTCGTGCAATGGAAGCCATTGCTGTTGGGATTTTATTCCCATCTTATCAATCAGTGCTTCTATACATCACACCAGAAGAAAAACGTGGGACTACCATGGGATTCGCTGGTTTGATTATGGGTTCAGCATTAGCATGTGGACCAATTTTATCAGCAATCGTATTACATTTCTCAGCATGGCGCGGACTATTTATCGTTTTTGCGGTAATTATTTCAATCTTATTTGTGATTTCACTATTCGCAATTAGAAACGTTATGCCTGAAAAGGAAAGCCATTTAGACTTCCCATCAGTAATATTATCAATTGGGCTAATCGGGATTTTATATGTTGTTAACATGATTGGTAAGGCCAACATTGATATGACACTAGCAATCATTGTCTTGATTGTCAGTGTGCTAATGGTCGCATTGTTTGCGATTCGTCAATTTAAGATGGATCAACCATTACTACAACTACGAGTATTAAAAGACTTTAACTATGATTTATCAGTTGGTTTAACTGGGGCATCATACATTGCCTTAATCGTGGTAACAATTATTTTCCCACTATACTACCAAGATGTATTAGGGGTAAGTAAGACAGTTTCTGGATTAGCGCTAGCACCTGGAGCAATTGTTTTAAGTCTATTGAACCCACTAACTGGTAAGTTAGCTGATAAGATTGGTTTTAAATCAACCATGCTAACTGGAATGTTCATGATTTTATCAGGATGGTTAGTATTAAGTGTCACAGGGGCAACTTTAGGATTAGTCCCAATGATGATTATTGCAGCCATCATTGAAGGTGGAAATGCATTTGTGATGATGCCATCTGTAACAATGGGTGCTAACTCATTGCCTAAGGATTTAATTTCTGATGGAACTGCTGTGATTTCCACATTCAGACAAATCTTAGGATCAACTGGGGTACTTGTTGCCACTTTGATTCTATCTAACGTAATGGATAACAATGTTGCAAAAGGGATGAGTCATATGGTTGCACAAATGGGTGGTTTCCATGTTGTCTTCATTACTTTCTTCATCATTGAATTAGTTGGTTTAGCAATGGCATTAATGCTAAGAAACACTAAAAAATAAAAACTAAATAAAAAGGCCTGACGTCTGTCAGGTCTTTTTTTAGATTTCATCTAGAGTTTTGAAAAGGTGCACTGAAATTTCCATTAGGTTATTGATGGTTAAAGGATCTTGATTGATTAATTCCAATGCTTCTTCCTTTGTTTCAGCTTCATATACAATCAAACCGCCGACATTATCTAAAGTAGAACCAGCGTATGATATCTTCCCATCTTTTGCTTGATGTTTTAAGAATTGAACGTGCTCTTCTAAGATTTTTTTTGCTGAACCAGATGATAAGTCGACCGGATTTTTTCTTGGAGTTGCAAACTCAATAAATTTAGCCATCGTTTTATTCTCCTTTATTGACGAATGATACAAACTCTTCTGAACGAGATTGTAGTTCTGAATCGCTTAGATGTTTAGCAACCCCATGTGTAATGAATGGAGTTGTGTAATTTGTTCCAATCAGTTTACTTGTAGATTTAAATGGGGATAGAATTTCGTCAATGGTGTGACCAAATTGACCAGTCTTTAAATAATTTTCGGATACCGCACCGGTAGTTACGGCAAGCGTTAATTGCTTGCCTTTAAGTTTATTACCACTAGAGCCATAGGCCCAACCGTATTCTAGAACTTGATCTTCCCATTCTTTTAGCAGACTTGGTGAACTATACCAATACATTGGAAATTGAAAAATAACTTTATCATGTTTTTCCATTAATTGTTGCTCTGCCTTAACATCGATTTTGCCATCAGGATAGATTGCGTATTCATCTCTAATGGTTATATCTGAATTTTTTTGTTCCTCCAGTTTCTGAATAAACGCTTTGTTTACTCGAGATTGTGTGATGTTTGGATGAAATAATAATACTAGTGTTTTCATCTATAAATTCCTCCGCTATAAATATTGATATCTAATATCGATAATCAATATTAAAACACCTGTAGTTAACTAAACCGCAAATAAAAACATCTGAATTAATATAATTTGTGCTATAGTTAACTACAACCAGTATAATTTTTTAAAAAGGAGTGATTGTATGGATCTTTCTATTACTCAATTAGCAAAACAATATAGTTTAAACGTTGAAACCCTTAGATACTATGAAAGAATCGGATTGATACCAGTGGTTCCTAGGAGAGCAAATGGAAATCGTTTCTATGATGAAAAACTACAAAAATGGATTGAAATGATTGTTTGTTTAAGACATTCAGGAGTCGAAGTCAAAAGTTTAATAGAATATGTTGATTTAATAAAAAAGGGTGATGAAACCCTAGAAGCTAGGAAAGAACTTCTTCAAGAACAAGAACGTAAATTGAGTGAAAATAAGAAAAACCTGGATATATCAATTAATCGTTTAAAGCATAAAATAAACCTGTATGAAACTGGCGAAATTAAAAATAATAAAAGCTATTACGAAGAATACGAGATTGAAAAAGATATCATAAATAAAAATGCCTGACGTCTGTCAGGCATTTTTTTATTACCAAATATTTACTCGTTTATCTTCGTCCATATACATACCGTCGCCTTCTTTAACATCGAAGGTCTTATAGAAATCTTCTAAGTTCTTAACTTGAACTTGCGCTCTTAATTCTGCTGGAGCATGAACGTCAATTGATAATAATAGTTGTTGGTATTCTTCAGTTGCTTTAGTACGCCAGATGGTTGCCCAGTTAACGAAGAAGTCTGTTAGGTTAACATCATCTTCACCTTTGGCAGCTTCTAAAGCACAGCTTAAACCACCAGCATCAGCAATGTTTTCCGAAACGGTTAACTTACCATTTACCTTTTGACCGGCGAAATCTAAACCATCAAATTCTTTAATCATATTTTGTGCTAATTGATCAAAGTGCTTGTGGTCTTCATCGCTCCACCAGTTGTTTAAGTTACCATCTTGGTCAAATTGACTACCGTTGTTATCAAAAGCATGGGAAATTTCATGCGCGATAACAGCACCAATTCCACCGAAGTTTTGACTTGATGATTGTTCTAAACTGTAGAAAGGTGCTTGTAAAATAGCAGCAGGGAAGACAATCACGTTTTCTAGTGGTGAGTAATAAGCGTTTACAGTGTTTGCAGACATATCCCAGATGCTCTTATCAACTGGTTTGTTCCACTTACTGAAGTTGTGCTTAGTAACGATTCTGTCGATAGCTTCAACGTTTGAGTATAGGTCACCGCCATCTTCTTTACCAATAACCTTAAATTGGTGGTAAAGTGGGTTGATTTCGTCAGGATAACCGACGTGAATGGCTAATGAGTTTAACTTAGTGATGGCCATCTTCTTAGTGTCATCACCTAACCAGTCGTTACTTTGGATGCGTTTTTCATAGACGTTAATCATCTTAACGACCATATCATGAACGTCTTGCTTAGCTTTTTCACCGAAGTATTTGCGACCATAGTAGTCACCAACAACTTGGTCGAATAATCCGGAAGCTAAGTAGTAAGCAGCTTTTTCTGGTTTAGTAGCTTCCTTCTTACCTGAGAGGGCACGAGAGAAGATCCCACCGATTTGTCTGAATTCTTCTGATAACAAACCAGCAGAACCCTTGACAGTACGAACAATCATCCAGTTCTTCATCTTAGCAAATGTATCGTCGTTGACGATATCATTGAAAGCATCGAAGAATTTAGGTTCAGTTACAATTACTTGATCAGGAGTAGTGCCCACTAATTCATTTATGTAACTAACTAAGTCAAATTTATCAATTTTAGCTGCTAGTTCAGCATATGTTTTAGGATTGTACATTTTAGTAAAGTCAGCATTTTCTTCAGCTGAGTTCACGTGTGGGGCAATTGAACGGTCAAATTCTTCAGCAGAATCAACGATGTTCTTTGCTTGATCTTCTTCGTAACCCACCATGGTTAATAATTGTCGTACCATATCACGGAAGATTGGCATTAACTTCGCACCGGCAGGATTTTGTTTGTCGTAGTAAGTTTTGTCAGGTAAGAAAGTACTTGGGCTACTTGCGTATAAAGCGTTAAATTTAGCATTTTTCATATCTGCTTCAACACCAAATCCAAATGGCAGTGGTAAACCAGAAATAGTCCAATCAGCTAATTGAGCATTTAAATCGTCAAATGATTTAACGTCTTCAATTCGTTGTAAGTCTTTCTTTAATGGTTCTGCGCCATCAGCATCACGTTTTGCAAAGTCGGTTGCTAAATCATATAACTTCTTAAATTCAGCCATGTCGTCATTTACTGGAGTCATGGTGCCTTTTAATAAATCATCGAAATCACTCATTAATGTTTTATCAATATTATCAACTAAGTCCATGAAACCACCAGTTGATGAGTGATCGCCAGGAATGGTAGCGTTCTTAATCCATTCTCCGTTAACTGCTTGATATAAATCATCTTTGATTAATGATTCATCAATATTATCTTTTCTCATAAAAAACACCTCAATTTCTAATTAATATATCATTTATCATAATATAAAAAAGACCTAATCACAAGATATATGAGTAGGTCTTTTCTATTTATTTGTTAACTAAGTCTTCAATTGTATTAATGTTCTTCATATATTTAGGAACAGCTAATCCAACTTTAGCACCGTATAAGTTTGGTCCAACATCTTCAATCTTGTCTTTATATTGTTTCATATATAGACCAGCAGTGTTTGGTAACCAAGCTGATAGTGAAGCATCAGCAGCGTTAGTAGCAATTGATGCCCACATTGGTTGCATTTCAAGAGCTTGAATAGTTGCCTTGTAACCCATCTTGTTTAATACTTCAGCCATAACGTTAGTTGAAGCAATTTCTGAGTCCCAAGCAACGTAAGTTAACTTAACAGCCTTACCGTTGCCTCGAGGTGCATCTTTAGTCCATTCAGCGTATAACTTAGGATTTTTCTTAATAAAGTTATCAGCTGCGACCTTAGGATCAACACCAGCGTTGGTTTGAAGCATTACGTCAGACATTTCAGCTGGATTCCATTTGAATTGTTTCAAAATCTTGTAGGCACCAGGATTGTCTTTTGCTAAACCTTTTCGAGCAATAGTGTGAATTTCTTCAGAAGAACCGTAAACATTCTTAGGATCCTTTAAGAACTTAAGTGGGAACTTTTTGAACATCCAGTGTGGTTGCCAACCAGTTACCACGATAGGTTGTTTAAATTTAATTGCTTTTGCAAGAGTCGAAGTCATTGCAGCAGTTGAACTAGTTTGTAGTTGCCATTTGTTTTCAGCTAATGGGTATTCCTTTAGCGCGTTTTGAGTTGATGCCATGATTCCGGCACCAGCATCGATCCCCGTAATTGTGTAGTTAATTTGAGGACCTAACTTCTTATTAGGATTGTAAGGTGAAGTTAAACTACTACAAGCAGTTAAAACTGTTGCAAGAAGAAACATCGTTAATGTTGCAAGAACATATCTAACTTTCTTTCGCATCTTAATCCTCCTAATTAGTGGTCTTTGTTTTTGTTAAATGCTTGGGTAATGCGGTCTAGGATGATTGCAAGAATTACAATTGCAAAACCAGCAGTAAATCCTGAACCAGCATTATTTCTACCCACGGCAAAGTAAACTTCTGAACCTAAACCAACGGCACCAATCATTGAAGCGATAACTACCATTGATAGAGCTAACATCATTCCTTGGTTCACACCAGACATTAATGTATTCTTAGCGATTGGTAATTCCACTTTGATTAGTTTTTGCCAACCAGTTGAACCAAATGAGTCAGCAGCTTCGATTAGGTCAGTTGGAACTTGTTCAATCCCTAGGTTAGTCATTCTAACTACTGGAGGTAGTGAGAAGATAACTGAAGCAATTACCCCTGGGACCATCCCAATTCCAAATAATGCTACGGCTGGGATTAGGTAAACGAAAGCAGGCATAGTTTGCATAAAGTCAAGGATTGGTTTAACGATTACTTTAACAGTGTGACTCTTTGCCATCCAGATTCCTAGAGGAATACCGATAACGACAATGATTAAACTTGAAGTTAAAACTAGTGTTAATGTTTGAGTCATATCACGCCAGTAACCTTGATTGTAGATTAATAATAATCCGATTAATTCGAATAACATTAATCCCCAATGTTTAGCGTCATGTAGTGCCCAGTAGGTAATACCTAGTACTAAGACAATGAATAACCAAACTGGTAATAAATCAAATACCCATTGGAATGAGGTAACGATGGCACCGATAAAATCAGTGATACCATTAAAGAAACCAACGAATTGAGTTAACCAGTTAACAAATTTATTAATCCAATCAGCAAAAGGGATTGGTTGCATTGTTAGAGCAAATAGACTAGTCATTATGTTGCACCTCGTTTCCAGAAATTGCGCCTAGTACGGAACTTCTAATGATAATTCCTAGTAGTCGACTTTCTTCGTCCAATACCGCAAATGGTACTGAAGTCTTGGAAATGTCATTTAATAGTGACTTAATTGGTGTGTCGGGTGATGTTGTTGGCACATCGGTCTTTAGGATTGATTCTAAATCGCGTTGGTCGTTTTCAATTTGGTTGATAACGTCCTTGGCATCAATTAATCCCTTGAAACGGTGTTTTGAATCAACAACGTAGACACTTGAGTTGTGATTATCTTTCATTAATCTAAGGGCAGTTCTTGGACCATCCTTTTCAATGTTGATAACATCAGGTCTGATCATTACGCGACTAGCAGTAAGGATCTTAGTTCTATCAACACCTTCGATAAATCTTTCAACATATTCATTCTTAGGATGTTGTAAGATGTCTTCAGGTGAACCGATTTGAACGATTTCACCATCACGCATAATCATGATACGGTCACCAATACGTAGTGATTCATTTAAATCATGTGAGATGAAGATGATAGTCTTCTTTAGGTGAGCTTGTAGATCAAGCAATTCGTCTTGCATTTCTTTTCTGTTAAGTGGATCTAATGCTGAGAATGCTTCATCCATCAATAGAATTTCTGGGTCATTAGCTAATCCACGAGCTAATCCAACACGTTGTTGTTGTCCTCCAGATAATTCGTTAGGATATCTATCATCGTAGCCGTGTAGGCCAACTAGTTCTAGACATTCATGAGCTTTCTTATGTCTAGTTTCTTTATCAACACCTTGGATTTCTAAACCGTAAGCGGTGTTTTCAATAATGGTTCTGTTAGGGAATAGAGCAAAGTTTTGAAATACCATGCTCATCTTTTTACGTCTGAAATCACGCAATTCTTTCTTATCGTACTTAGTAATACTTTCCCCGTCTAGTAGAATTTCACCATCAGTGGGTTCGTATAAACGGTTAAGCATTCTAATTAAAGTTGACTTACCACTTCCGGAAAGTCCCATGATAACAAAGATTTCATTTTCGTTAACATCGAAATTGGCGTCATGAACACCAACTACGCTGTTAGTTTTAGCTAAAATTTCATCTTTGGATTTTCCTTCGTTGATCATTTCTTTGGCGCGACCAACATGACGACCGAAAATCTTGGTTAGATGTTTAACTTCAACTTTTTTGGTCATGATCTTCCTCCTTGAAATTGTAGTATTGTAAAGCATAGGTATTATTATTACAAAGAAAAATGATGTGTGTCAAATAAGTTACATCGACAAAATGCCGATTTGCCGGCTTTAATCGCATAAGCATGCCCGATATAGCGATTTAAGAAAAATTTAATAATTGTGTGGTAAAATGACTCCATCATGGATTTTTAATCAAATTTTATAAATTAAGAAGGAATTATTTTGACAAAATTATGGAAGAAATTTCCACTTAAATTGGTCGCCATTTTCTTGGTGATTGGGTCAGGATTGATGTTTTTCGTCTCACACGATGACTTTTTGTACCAACAACCTATTTTACAAGTTCAAAAAGTAAAAGCGATTAGCGCTAATAAAGAAGTGGATAGTTTCCAAAATGTTGATCATAGTTATGTTCAACAAATTACCGGTAAAATTACCAATGGGAAGTATAAAAACCGCCAAATCACCTTCAATAATACATACACAGATTCTAAGGCGATGGATAAGAAATATTCAGTCGGGCAAAAGGCCTTTGTCGTCATTCATAAAGAAGATGGCATATTAAGCGCCACGATTAAGGATGCCAAACGCGACACGGCAGTAGTCTTTTTGGTTTATTTAGCGATTGCGTTAATGTTTATTTTCTTAAAGATGGCGGGGATTACCGCAATTGGAAGTATTATAATTAATACGATTTTATTCTTTGTCGCCTTATATTTTGATGGCTTTAATAATGGGTCAAATGTCTTATGGATTTTCTCTATTTTAGCGGTCCTATTTTCAGCAATTACATTATGGTTAGTAATTGGTTGGAATCGTCAGATGTTTGTGACATTAGGGTCAACGATTGGCTGTACATTTTTATCGATTGTTATTAGTTTAATTGTCTTTCACTTTACGCATGAAAAGGGAATTTTCTATGAATCGATGCAATATGTTACCCAACCACCACGTCCATTGTTCTTAGCTGAAACTATCATTGGATCACTGGGGGCGGTGATGGATGAATCTACAGATATTATTTCATCATTATTTGCATTAAAAATGGAACGTCCAGAAATTTCCCGTCGCCAATTATTCTTATCCGGTCGAAATATCGGAAAAGCAATTATGGGACCCTTAATCAACGTTTTATTCTTTATTTTTATGGGAGAAACGTTATCAATGACACTATTATTCCTTAAAAATGGAAATAGTTGGGGCTACTCATTTTCAATGAATATGTCATTAGGGATGGTACAAAGTCTAATCAGTGGGATCGGAATCGTTTTAGCGGTTCCAGTAGCTAGTGGTTTGACTAGTTTATTCGCAGAAAGAAGGGCGAAATAATGAGTGCAATTATTGTTTTAGGATTAGTGTTATTCGTCTTGATGGTCCTAGTAGGTGGTAAACAAGGTTTCCAATCATTCGTCGGTTTAATTTTTAACTTTTGCTTCTTATTTTTCGCGATTGTCTTAATGGCATTTCATTTTCCACCCATCATTGTAACCGTGATTGCGGGAATCATTTTATTAGCGTTAACGATTTTTCTTAGTGGAACTGATGATGAAACAAGTCGCCTAGCTTTCATCGCTTCAGTTTTAGTCTTATTAGGATTGGTTGTTTTAATTATTCCAGTCGAACACTGGGCGCAAGTCCAAGGGTTTGGCCTAGAAGATAGTGATGACTTAGAAGGTTTATCGTTACCAATTGGGATTAGTTTCTTAGATGTGGCAATATCAACAGCGATTTTAAGTACGCTTGGCGCGATTGCTGAAGCGACAATGGCGATTGCATCCGGCTTAGATGAAATTAAAGAACAACATCCAGAAATTAAACCAGATCGATTATTCTTTGATGGGGTTTTAGTCGGTAAACAAATTATTGGAACCACATTAAATACGCTTTTCTTCGGGTTATTTGGTGGCTCACTATCACTATTTGTTTGGTTCTATGGATTGAATTATTCATTTGGTGCGATTTTAAATGATAAGGTTTTTGATGCCGAATTTATTATCATTTTATTCTCACTAATCGGTGTCATCATCACGATTCCGATTACATCATTAGTGATTACTGAACAATATAAATTAAATAAGCAAAAAAAGTCCTAATTATTAGGGCTTTTTTATTGCAATTAAACTGGTAAAAAAAGATACTATAGTAAATTGAAAGGGGTGTTATTTATGAGTGAAAAAATTAAAGCCACTGATTTATTTCAATTAAAATCAGTAACACAAGTAAGTAATATTAATGGCCAAATCTTTGCGGTCTTAAATCGCGTTGATGAGGGCGATAATGAATATTATTCAGATATCATAAGCATTAACCAAAATAATGAGATTATCAAATGGACTGATGGCGGTAAGAATACCTCGCCAATCGCCGTGGGTAATTACTTAGTATATGTACATAATGGTGATTTGATGCGCATGCCACTTGATGGTGGAAGTGCGCAACAATTAACCCAAGATCAAAAGATTAGTAAAATTGTGAGTGGAAAAGACAATCAAACTGTTTTCTATCAAGGAACAAATAGTAAGGTGCCTGCTAAATTTAAGACTAGTCAATTCCCAGATACCAGACACGTTAGACGATTTGATAATCGCCACGATGGAATCGGTTGGGTCGATGATGAGGCCGATAACCTAATTTATCGTTTTAACGTGAAATTAAACCAAGGTAATCAGGTTTATATTTCCAAATATGATTTAAGCTTACAAGATGGGGATGCCAAGCATAATCATCTGTTAGTAATTAAACAAACTAATCCGACTTTAAAAACCAAATCAGACCATACCGAAGCGGTTTATGAAATTGATTTAACTAAAGATACTGAAACCAATATCACTAAAGCGATTGCCAATGGAATTTTCAGTTTTGCCATATATGCGCCTAATAATGAAGAAATCGTGGTTGCCGGAAACGATTACCAATTCCCAAATGCGACTGTGAACGCCTTATATAGCTATAAAGTGAGCGCAGATAAATTAGTTAAATTATCACAAGAAGAAAGTGAAGTCTTTGGTAGCATTACCGGCGACTTTATTCAAAATCCAGGGAAGCATTTTGTCTGGAAAGATAATGGCGAAGCCGTCTTTACCACTACTTGGCATGGTCACAGTCAAGTTTGGCAAAAAGCTGGCGACACCTTAACGAAGGTATATGAAGGTCATTGCCACATTGTTGATTTAACCGTCATTGATGATCAAATTTTCTTGGACGTTTCTACTCCAGAAGTACCAAGTCAATTAGTGCAATTGGTGGGCCAACAACTAGCGGTTAAATACGATCCAAATGAAAACTTCAGCACTCAACACGACTATGCTGATGTAACACCATTTTCAACACCATCTAAAGATGGGAAAGCGACCGTTGAAGGATGGGTATTAAAATACACCGGCAGCAGTAATCATTTGCCAGTCATCTTATACGTTCACGGGGGACCACAAGCTAATTATGGTGAAACCTTCTTCCATGAATTCCAAGCATTAGCTAGTCGTGGTTATGCGATTGTATACGTTAACCCAAGGGGTTCCACTAGTTACGGACAATACTTTGAAGCTGCAGTGATTGGCCATTACGGGGATGAAGATTACGATGATGTCTTAAGTGGTTTAGATGCTGCGTTAACGCAATTCGCTGATTTAGACAATCAAAATACCTTTATTGCTGGTGGTTCATATGGTGGATTTATGTCGGGATGGGCAGTTGGTCATACTGATCGATTTAATGCAGCGATTGTTCAACGTCCGGTTTCTGATTGGCATTCATTATATGGCACATCCGATATTGGTGTTCGTTTTATTCGCACTGAATTAGGGATGGACTTATACGATGAAGGCGGCTTGGAATACTACTGGGACCGCTCACCATTAAAGTATGCGCCTAACGTTAAAACACCAACTAGAATTCAACATGGTGAATGGGACATGCGTTGTCCGGTTAACCAAAGTGAAGCATTATTTACCGCGATTAAACAAACCGGAACAGATGTTGACTACATTAGATATCCGCAATCATTCCATGGTTTCTCTAGAAACGGGTTACCTAGTTTAAGAATGAAACGTTTTAAAGATATTTATGAATGGTTCGACAAATATTTAAAATAGTATTAAGAAACGCCATTTAGTGAGTAATTCTCTTTTGTTCCGAAAGATTTGGTGTAATAATAAAAATATTACATACAGAAAGTAGGAAATGATATGAATACACTAATCTATTTAATTCTATTTTTCGTAGTCATTGGATTATTACTATTTGGTGCCTATGAAACATTACCTAAAATTATGAAATTGAATAAAGCGGTTAATAAAGAAACTCAAGCGTTAGTCGCTAATGATAAAACGCAGCTTAACCAAATTAAGTTATCACAAAGAAAACAATTTTTGATGATGAGTCAAATTGCAGTTTTAGCAATCGTGATTACGATATTTATTTTTAGTATTATTTTTCCAGAAATGGCAAATAGTTATGTCCTAATTATTATGTTTATTGTAGAAGCTTTCTATATTTATTCAGCACTACAATTACCAACCATCGAAAAGAAATTAAATACCTTAAGCAAAGAAGTTACCCACAAGAAATTACAAGTGGTTAGATTAACTTTCTTCTCCGCTGTTGGATTCTTTGTTGCGGTTGATGTTTTATTATTAATTGTTCAATTGCTTTATTCACAAAATTTTAGATTATTATAGTTTTTAGTAGAGATGATTCTCTACTTTTTTATTATCAAAATTAGTTTGATGTGAGGTGACATAATGCAAGAAGCAGAAAAATTATCGATACTAAAGGACTTAATATCGATAAACACGGTAAACGATAACGAAGAACAAATTGCGAATTATTTAGCTGATTTATTTGATAAACATCATGTTAAAAATGAAGTCATTGATCAGTTTGAAAAGCGCAGTAATATTGTTGCAGAAATCGGGCATGATAGTGGTAAGGTTTTAGCCTTTGCGGGTCATGAAGATACAGTTCATGAAAATAATCGATCAGAATGGACCAAGGATCCGTTTGAAGCCACAGTGATTAATGATAAAATGTACGGTCGTGGTGTCACCGATATGAAAGCTGGTTTAGCCGCAATGGCGATTGCCATCATTGAACTCCAGGAAGCGAAGGTTAAATTAAATGGCCGCTTGAAATTTATGGCTACGATTTCAGAAGAGTTAACCCAAGGCGGAGCACATTATTTGTGTCAACACGGGTTAGTTGATGACGTGGATTCAATGATTATCGGTGAACCAACCGGAATTCAAAAAGCGGGTGAAAACCAACATAAGTTGATTTACGCGCATAAGGGAGCCTTAATTTACACCGTCAAAAGTGTCGGAAAAGCAGCGCATAGTTCCACCCCAGAATTAGGGATTGATGCGATTGATAATTTAATTAATTATCGAAGCGCCGAAAAGAAATATTTTGCTGAGAAAATGCAATCCGACGATGACCTAGGAACTACCATTTATACTCCCGACATTTTCCAAGGTGGTAAGCAGGTTAATTCGATTCCTGATTTTGCGTTTGAACAAGTGATGGTTAGAACGATTCCACAATTACCTAATCAACAAATCGTCGATGATTTAAATTCGATTATCGCCAAGTTTAATCAAGATAGTAACTATCAATTATCACTAGAAGTGAACTTTAGTGGTAACCCGGTATCCAGTCCATTAGATACTGAAGTAGTAGATGTTATTCAAACAGCTTCGATAGATCAATTAGGTACGCAATTGGAGACCGGGGTGTTATCGATGGGTACCGATGCCTCACAATACCAAACTGAAAAACCAGATTTGAATGTCTTTATCTTAGGACCAGGGAATGATACCGCACACCGGGCAGATGAAAACATTGATTTAAAATCATATTATCAATTTATTGATTTATATAAGGAAGTAGCCAAAGGTTACTTAAAATAAAAGAGACTACCAAGTAGTCTCTTTTTTAGAATTGATTCATAATTTCTCCAGTCATGTAGTGAATGATCATGGTCAATATCCCAATTATAATGTTTCTAATAACCGCGGTTTTAACTTTCCCATCACCCAATTTAGCGCTCAAAAAGCCAGTCAAGCCAACGGAAAAAATTACTGCTAAGATTGTGGCAGGCCATCTATAAGCACCACTAGTTAAACTCATTGCCAATAATGGGAAGAGTCCTCCTAACGCGGCGGAGAAGAGGGATGAAAATGCTGCTGACCAAGGGTTCATGTAGCGACCTAATTCCATGTTGTATTTAATGTTAACTAAGGTTTCCAGTGGTTTTTTGGCCATTAGTTCATCGGCAATTTGAATCGCAGTGCCTTCAGTGATACCACGTTGCATATAAAAATCGATGACAGCTTGTTTTTCACCTACGAAGTTAGTTTTTAAAAGTTGACGTTCCTTTTCGACGGAAGCACTTTCAGCATCACGTTGGGAACTAACCGATGCATATTCGCCAGAAGCCATTGAAAAGGCACAAGCTAATAAGTCAGATAGACCAGCAATGAAAATGGTAAAGATATTTGGTGTTGCTACCGCAACGGAAAATAGCACTCCTACGACGGTTAAGATCCCGTCGTTAGAACCTAAGACACCGGCTCTTAGTGTGTTTAGTTTTTCGTCCATGGTAGGTTTTTGTTTGGTTTTCTTCATTATAGTTCCTCCTAGGCTAAACTACCGACTAATAGTCCAATTAAATAAGTAACAATCATCGTAATCACACCAGATGCAATATTTCTAATGGTTGATTTGGGCTTGTTAGCATTACTTAACGCCGCTGCTGCATATCCAGTGATGGATAGGGCAATAATAACGGCAACGAAGGTAGCGATTACTTTGATGCGGGATGGAAATAGTGTAATTGCCACTAAGGGTAAGACTGAACCAGTCGGAAATGAGAGCATGGAAGCAATCGCTGCCGCATATGGACTAGTGAATTGGTTAACGTTAAAGCCGTACTTTTCACGCACTGTGGTCACTAAAGCATCTTTATTCATCATTTCGGTGGTTGCTTGATGGGCTAGTTCTGAAGAAATCCCACTATCAATGTATTTTTGTTGGACTAAGGCAAATTCTTGGTTGTAATTATGAGTCAACAGATACTCTTGACGTTCAACAGCTTTCTTTTGTGAATCACTTTCAGTATTAACTGAGACATATTCACCCATTGCCATTGAAACCGTTCCGGCAATCATCCCCGCAATCCCGGAAATGAAAATAGCGAAAGTATTACTGGTGGCTCCAGCCACCCCAATAACGATTCCGGCCACAGATAAAATTCCGTCGTTAGAACCCATAACACCAGCTCTAATGATATTGATTTTTTGTGCTAAACTTTGTTTTCTCAAGATTGAACACTTCCTTACTTTATAATGATTATTAATTAAGAATTACTATAATCCATAAAAATAAACTTGTAAAGTCGAATTTAAAACCGCGAAAAAATCATTTAATTGATAGATGAAATAAGCATATCTTCGCTTAAATTTTAACCCCGTAAAATTTGATTTTAATTAGAGAAACATTAAAAAGACGTTGTAATTCTAGCGCTTTTATATTATGATAATTATCAATATGATGCACTTTGACAATTGGACCTATTGAATTTATTTTCGATAGGTCCAATTTTGCATATTTAGGAGGAAACACAATGCCCAACTTATCTTCATCCCTTGCTGGACTGCATAACCAGCAACTAAACGTACTAGCACCATCAGGAATTAGAGGCTTCGATAAGAAGATTTCTAGTGTTGATGGCTTAATTAAATTAACAATTGGTGAACCAGATTTAGATACACCTGAACACGTAAAACAAGCCAGTGTCGATAGTATCTTAAATAATGATTCTCATTATGCGGATCAAACCGGTAAGAAGGAATTACGAGATGCTATTGTAAATCATCTAGCCAATAAGTACGATTTAAAATATGATGCTGATAGTGAGGTAATTGTGACTGTTGGAGCTACTGAAGCACTATATTCAACATTTGCTTCTATCTTAAATAAGGGCGACAAAGTAATTGTCCCAACCCCAACATTTGCTCTATACTTCCCAATTATTAGCATTTTAGGTGGAGAAGTAATTAAAGTAGATACTTCAGATGATGGTTTTGTTTTACAACCTGAAAAACTACAAGCTGTCTTAGATGAACATGGCGAATCAGTAAAGGCAATTTTATTGAACTACCCAAGTAATCCAACTGGAGTAGAATACTCAAAAGATGACTTAAGCAAGTTAGCAGCGATTATCAAAGAACACCCAATGTATGTTTTATCAGATGAAATATACAGTGATTTAACTTACGGTGTTGAACATCACTCAATTGCTAGCATGCTTCCTGAACAAACAATTTATATCAGTGGATTATCAAAATCGCATGCGATGACCGGTTACCGTGTTGGATACATCTGTGGTCCACAAGAAATTATTAAAAAAATCGGAATGGTGCATGCCTTTGTAGTTACATCAGTAACTAATTCAGCACAAGTAGCTGCGGCAGAAGCACTTAAAAATGGTGAAAACGATCCAGTCGAAATGGCTAAGATTTACCAAGAAAGACGAGATATTTTACGCGATGGTCTTACTAAACTTGGTTTCAGCATGCCAGAACCCAAAGGGGCATTTTACATGTTTGCTAAAATCCCTGCTGAATATGGTTTGGATGACGAAAAGTTTGCTTTAGATTTAGCATACGAAGCTAAAGTTGGTGTAATTCCAGGAAATGCGTTTGGCCCTGGTGGGGAAGGCTACATCCGTCTTTCATACGCATCTTCTAAAGAAGTAATTGAAGAAGCACTAAAACGAATTGAAAAATTTTTGAAATAGCGAGGTAATTATTATGGACAGAAGAATACCGAACATCATGGGGACACAACATCCAGATAACGCGAACGTGCCTTTCTTTAAGGGTGACAATGATAAGTTTGTGTCTGCATTCAACGAAATTAATGAAGCATATCAAAACTACTCCCAACTAGATGCTGATGAATACATGTGGGATTGGGAAGGAAAACACGCTGATGCTTCTGTAATTGATCGACTATATTCTGAACATTACGATTACTTCAGCAAGCACCCACTAGGTAACGATAAGTTCCTAACTTTCCGTTTACCTAATATTTGGGAAGAAACTGGTTATAGTTTAATGCAAGCGATGACGACCATCTTATTAGCAGAGGATTTTGCGCAAGACTTAGGATTTAAAGACCGTCCATTGTTTGAAGCAATTCTACCAATGGCTAGAACCGCTGAACAATTAGTTAACATGGAAGAAAAGTTCTCTAGTTTAGCTCACTTTAAATCAAAGGAATTTGAAAATGGTCATGCGAACAACGACCGTTTAAGAATGATTCCATTATTCGAAAGTTTTGAAGCTCAATATAATGCACCAAAGATTTTAGCTAAATACGTTGAACTTTATAAAGAAGAATTCGGTGAAGACATAAAATACTTACGTGTTTTCTTAGCCGGTTCCGATTCTGCTTTATCTAACGGATTCTTGAACAGTATTATTGGGAACAAGTTAGCGCTAACTAAGTTAGGTGAATTCGAACACGAAAGTGGTATCGATATTTATCCAATCGCCGGGACTGGTAGTGCTATCTTTAGAGGGGGACTATCACCTGAAATGGTTGACCGTTACCTAGAAGAATTCCCAGGATTAAAGACTGCGACAATTCAATCAGCATTCAGATATGATTTTGATTTAGAAACAGTGGTTAAACCAGCAGTTGCTAAGTTACGCGATGGTTTACAACGCAACGCATTCAAGATTATTAACGATGATGACCAAGAAACATTATTATCAATCGCTGATAAAGCTGCTAAACAATATCATGAAACTCTAGATCCACTAATAAATGACTTACAATCAGTCTTTGATTCATTCCCTAAACGTCGTGATAGACATCAACACGTTGGTATCATTGGATACTCACGTGATGTTGATGGCTACAAGATGCCACGTGCGATTACATTTACTGGGTCACTATATTCAGTTGGGGTCCCACCTGAAGTATTAGGAACTGGTCGTGTCTTGAAGGAATTAACTGATGATGAAATCAGAGCATTAAAACAATACTATCCAAATATGAAACACGATTTCGCACATGTCTTGAAGTACTACAGCCATGATGCGATTGAATCATTAATTGAAAAGAATCCAGCCTGGAGGGGTGTCCAAGAAGATGTTGAAGCAATTGAAAGTGCTTTTGACATTCAAGCAGGCCCTACTAACGAAGACGAAAAAGAACATGCTAAATTAGCAAACGACTTAGTTCGTATTGATGATACTGAAGTTCGTATGATTCTAATCGAAAAAATGGGTAAACTAAGACATTTCTTAGGTTAATAAAAAAGCTAGTGATTTTAAATCACTAGCTTTTTTCTATGCTTGTTTTTTATTACGCTGTAACCACAATAACATGATGGTAACCCCCACCATGATGACAGCAGCAATCATGTAAGTGAAGTGCATTCCGAAAACGAATAGTTGGTCGTTTCCGGTAGGGTATGTGGTAATTTTATGCCCATTTTTTACACTCATGGCTGTGTATAAAATTGAAGTCGAAATTGATAATCCTAAGGTAAATCCGACGTTTCTACTTAATGCTAAAATTGAACCGGCAATTCCTTGTTGATCCTTGCTGGCGTTTTCCATCACCATTGGGTTGTTTTGGAACAAACCATTCGCGGTGGAGAAAACTACGAATCCTAATAGCATTAACATCAAGGTGTGATTTGGTTGCATTAGCGCGAAAATTAATTCAGCAATCACGAAAATAATGGAAGCACGAATTGACATAAAGACAGCACCGTATTTATCACATAAAACCCCACCTAGATAAGCGGTAAAGACATTGACTACCGGAAGAACACTCATTAATAAACCAGTGTGAGACGGGCTAAATTTGAGCGTATCTTGGATATAAAATGGTAGGAGTACATTATTAAAGTAAATAATGATGTACATTAACATCAAAGCAATAATACTAATGGTGAAACCAATGTTTCTAAATAAGCTCAACGCTAAGATTGGTTCTTCAACATGTTGTTCGATGTAAATGAAAAGAATTAATAAGATGGCACTTAAGATAAAGCAGCCGATTACTAACGGATTGTTAAAACCAGTTTCTTGCCCCATGAAAATACCGATGAAGAACAAGCCGATTAAAACTGCTAATGAACTAAAACCAGGCCAATCGATATAAATTTTTTCAGGCTTGATTTTAGTCTTATCATAGACGAATTCACCAAAGAAGTAGGCGAAGATTCCGATTGGAACATTGAATAGAAAAATCCAGTTCCAATTAGCAAAAGATAAAATGATTCCAGCCATCGCAGGTCCTGCGATATAGCCGACTTGTCCAATAGTGGTATTAATTCCTAAAGCGCGGCCACGAAGTGAAAATGGGACCGTTTCAGTAATAATTCCAAGATTAGTAGCCATTGTCATAGAAGCCCCTAATCCTTGAAAACATCTGGCGATTAATAGTACGACCAGATTTTGTGATAATCCACAAACTAGGGAACTAACTGTGAATAAAAGTGTTCCTAGTTGGAAAATACGTGATTTGCTAACTTGATCTCCCAATTTACCAAATAAGATTAATGACATACAAATTAAAATTAAGTATGCTGATGAAATCCATTCGGCTTTGTTCATTGGAATATGTAAGTCGTTTGAGATTTGCGGTAAAGCGGTATTCACGATACTCATATCAACGGTAGCCAAAAAGGATACTAACGCGATTGACATGACGATGAAAAATTGTTTGCGGTTCATTTAAGCACTCCCTATATTATTTATCATATTTAATTGTATCAGATGAATTACAAATGCCAAATTATGGAGTATAGTTAGCAAAAAAGAATGACGATAAAGAAGGTGCCAATATGGATATAGTAACTAACGACCAATATATTGGAGATCAACGTTTAGGTGAATGGTATTCTAAAACCCGGGATGGATACGACTTAGATAGTTTTTCGCTAGGGTATTTTCTGCGTGATATTGGCGACTTTGTTGAAGTGTTAACGATTGATTTAAATGGTTCATTAGATACGGTTAGTGCTTTTTTGAAAGCTGATATTTTAGAAGTCCGTTTTGAAACCGAATATACGCAAATGTTAGATTACTATATCGAACAAAATAAGCTGAATCACTTATATGATCCGTATGACTTGTTAATCCAATGGAAAGCTTTGGACGCCGACAGCATGAGCCAGATTTTATTAAAATGCTTTCAAAAAGAAAAAGTAATTAGCGTCGGGCCAATTGATGATGATTATATTGAACATGGCAAGATTGTCTTATTAACCGAGCATGTGATGACATTAAATGATTCAGAATATTTGTCTGGTTTAAACGAAGAACAAAATCCGAATAAAACGATGCGAATTAATAACATTATGGAAATTAACTTTTTAAGTAAAAATAACTACATGTATGAACAATATTTACGCAAATAAAAAAAGAGAGCTCTTGCTCTCTTTTTTTATTTGTCTTCGTTTTTTCTTTTTTCAATACAGTCTTTGCATAACCCAAAAACTTCGATATGGGTTTTACTAGTTTGAAAGCCAGCTTGTTGCATTGCTGCTTTGGCTAATTGCTTTTCTAATTTTTTGTAGTTAGGAAACTCAATGTCTTCAATTTCACCGCAATTTTCGCAAATCGCATGGAAATGGGGTGAACCGAAAAAGTCATATCTAATTCCGCCATCTTCTGCCGGCAATGCGATGATAATATCTAACTTTTCAAACAACTGTAAGCTGTTATAGATAGTAGCAATACTTAAGTTTGAGAATTCTTTTTTTAACGCCTCGTAAATTGTTTCGACAGAAGGGTGATTATCATGGTTAATTAGATACTTCAGGATAATTTGTCTTTGTGGAGTAATTCTAATATTATTTTCTCGTAAGGTAGATAATGCTTTTTCATACATTTGTTCAGACAATTAAGTTCCTCCTCGCCCTAGTTTATAATTATTCTATCCTAATAATAAGGTTAAAAATCGAATAAAGCAAATAAATTATGCCTTAAGATTATTAATTTGCTTATCTAAACTATCAGAAAGTGGTTTAATCATAAAACTATGAGGCTTGTCAGCAAAGTAATTTTCCTTCATTTGCACCATGCGTTTAATGATTTCTAGTTCTTCGTTATCATCCAATTCCTTGACGTTGACATAGATTGTGACAGTCTCATCATTTAGGTTAGCAATCCCAGCGACTCCAATGAATTGGTTATCATTCTTGTTACTGATTCCCCATAAAAGGCCTTTTTGACTCATAACATCATTCATCGTCGCATTGATAAATTGACTAGTGTTATCAAGATCAGCATCTCGATCTTGTCGTTGTTGGAATGCAATCACATCTTTGACTGGGAACTTGGTTAACCAATCAAAGTAGAAATGATTAGTGATAATTGGACGTAATCCTTCAAAACTATGCATAACTACTCTCCTTTAACACTTAATTCCTCTATTATAGAGAAAATCAGAATAAGATGAAAGAAATTGACTTAAACTTGGGAGAAGAAATGTTGATGGATGTGTTCTTCTTGCGCTTCAGTCATACAGCAACAACCACCAACATACTTCAAATCTAAATCGAACCACTCTTGAATCAACGCATCGAATTCTTCAAAAGATAAGTCATCGTGATTCCATTCTTTAATCTCTGGATTATATGATGCACCAGAATTAGGGAATGCGATAAATGGCTTATGGTTGGGATGGTTTTGAATTAAATATTTTAAAGCTGGCGTAACCAGATTAGGGTGAGTACAGTTTAAACCATATGCAATCACGTTATCGCTAGCTTCCAGTAATTGGGTTGCAGATGCTAAATCTGATCCATCAGCTAAATGGTGTTCATCTTTTAGCGATAAAGCAACAATTACCGGAATTGATAGTGGTTTAACAAAATTAAGTAGTGCCTTTAATTCATTTAAATTAGGTAGCGTTTCTAATAATAAAATGTCAGCACCGGCGTCAATTACTGCTTCAATGCGTTCGCGGTGAAAGTCGATGTATTCTTCTTCAGATAAATCATAATCGCCAGTATATTCAGCACCATTGGCTAAAAAGGCGCCGTAAGGGCCAATTCCAGCAGCAATCCATTTGGGATTAGAGTTACTGGATTGTTTACGACCATCGTCAGCTAGTTGGACCGCTTTTTGAATTAACGTAATTGCTTCATCATGACTGTATCCATTACTAGTTAAACCAGCTACGCTAGCTTGATAAGTGTTGGTAGTGGTAATGCTAGATCCAGCATCAAAATATTTTTTGTGCACATCCACAATTAAGTCAGGGTGACTTTCAATTACAGCTGCTGTCCATAGTTTAGAATTTAAATTTAATCCGCGTTCTTCTAGTCCGGTTGACATCGAACTATCGATTAAAATGTGTTGTTGATTGTTTAGCCAATTTTTTAATTCAGTCATATTAATCCTTCTTTCTGTAAATTAATTCGTGCCAAATATAGCAAATAATGGCAAATGGAATTCCGATGATAATCGCGATGCGTTGGTTTGGATCAAACGCGATTCCGAATAGTGACAAGATACAAATTATGATTACCAAGATTGGTAAGAGTGGGTATAGTGGTGTCTTGTATTTTAAATCGCTTAATTGATGACCAGCACGTAAATATTGGCGGCGGAAGTTTAATTGCGCCCAACCAATCACGAGCCAAACAAATACCACCGCAAATGCTGAAATGGCAGTTAATGCCAGATAAACGGTGTTAGGAGCATAGATGCTGGAAAATAGTGATAATAATCCACCAGCGATGGTCAAAATTAGTCCGTAAACGGGGATTCCGTTTTTAGATAATTTAGCCAATCCTTGTGGCAAGGTCTTCTTATCAGCTAGCGACCAAAGCATTCTTGAAGCTGCATATACCCCAGAGTTAGCACCAGAGAAAATGGTGATGAATAAGATTAAGTTCATGATGTCAGCAGCGTAAGGAACGTTGATATTTTGTAAGATGGTAACAAATGGACTTTGCGCTAGTGATGAATCACTTTGTGGCAAGATTGAACCTAATGCAATGATAGTTCCGATGAATAAGATTACTAAGATAATTAAAGTATGTTTGATTGATTGGGGAACCGTTTTTTCTGGATTTTGACTTTCACCAGCACCGACCGCGATCATTTCAGTTCCAGAGAAGGCAAAGTTGGCGGATAAAACAATTGAAATCACAGGTAATAATCCGTTGGGAAAAATCCCGTTTTTAGTTAATTGACCAAAATATGGTGTGAAATGAGTATGGTGGATAGGGATGATTTTAAAGATGATAAAGATTCCAATCACCAAGAAGACTGCTAATGCCAATACTTTGATTAATGACATCCAGAACTCACTAGATGAGAATAACTGCATGTTAATAATGTTTAATAATAAGATGACAACAGTGAAAATTAAGCTGAATCCCCAAACTGGAATAGACGGGAAATATTGTTGACCAATCGTTGCTAAGGCAATGAATTCAGAACCCAGCGCAATTGTCCAGGTTAACCAATACATCCAGGCGGTAACAAAACCGACACCGGAGTTAATGTATTTGCTAGCGTATGTATGAAATGCTCCGGTATTAGGGTCATGCACTGATAATTCGCCTAAACAGGCCATGACCATACAGACTAAAATCGATCCAATTACGTATGCTAAGACGGTACCAATTGGTCCGGCGGTTTGAATTGAATAACCGGTACTCATAAAGATACCAGTACCAATGACACCCCCAAGTGACATGGTAATTAAATTACTGGTTTTTAAATTTTTGGAAAAATGGTGCTTGCTCATAAGATAAATCCTCCTTTTATGTAAATAAAAAAAGCATCCACCCCCTGCAAAAAGGGCGAATGCTTCGCTGTACCACCTTAGTTCATAGTAAGATGATACTTCATCATCAACTATCTTATCCGGAACCTGTTGATTCCTTCGTGTTGTAACGTACACTAACGTCCAAGGCTAAATTAAATCACTTTGGAAAGTTCAGAGACCATTTTCGATGACTTTAATTCACTCATTTTCACCAATCATGAGCTCTCTTTGCAATCTCCATCATGTACTTTTCTCATCAAAACTTAATTATTATCATGCTGTCTTAATTATATCGATATAATTATTTTTTGCAACCCGTAAAAAAGACAAATTAATTATTTAGTATTGATGGTAAAGTGTGTAATAATAGAAGGGAAATATTAAATTTTAAACGAAAGTGAGATTTAATGATGACTGAAAAATTCTTAGTTGGTACTTATACCAGAGATGCAAGTGAAGGAATTTATGAAATCGAATTGGATAAAGACCAAAAACAATTACAAAATTTACAATTAGTTGCTAAAGCAGGCAACCCAACTTATGTTGCTGTTTCAAAAGCTAATCGCTTATATGCTGTCGACAAGGGTGCAGACGGTAAAGGTGGCGCAATGGCACTGGATAATAGTTCTCGTCCAGCAACTGAAATTAACCTATGCTTGAATGAAGATACTAACCCAGCATACATTACAGTTGATGAAGGCAGACAATTTGTTTACACTGCTAACTATCACACTGGTGAAGTGATGGTTTACAAGATTGAATCTGATGGTTCGCTAGCTTACCAAAATAAAGTGGTGCACTCCGGAGACGTTGGTCCTAGACCAGAACAAGAAAACGGTGCCCACCCTCATTATGCTGATTTAACTCCAGATGGTCGTCTAGCGGTTGTTGATTTAGGTCAAGATCGTGTATACATTTATGATATTGCAGATGATGGTAGTTTAACTCAAGCTTCTACTATTAAAATGGAAGCTGGATTTGGACCTCGTCATATCGTCTTTGATGCTCAAAAACACGTTGCTTTTGTTGTTGGTGAATTAAGCAGTAAATTAGCTGTTCTAAATTATGATGAAAAGACTGCTCACATGGATGTAAAACACATCGTTGATACTATTCCACATGATTGGGAAGCCCATAACGGAGCTGCCGCAATTCGTTTATCTAATGATGGCAAGTTTTTATATGTATCTAACCGTGGTAACAACTCAATCGCAGCATTTGAAGTTGCCGATGATGGTTCAGTCGAATTAATCCAATTGATTAGTACTGAAGGAGACTTCCCACGTGACTTTAACTTCAACGAAGACGAAACTTTTGTCGTTGTGGTTAACCAAAATACAAATGATGCCACCTTATATGAAAGAGATGTTAAGACTGGCAAGTTATCAGTTGTCCAAAAAGATTTCTTTGTTCCAGAAGGGGTTTGCGTTACTTTAGAAAAATAATTTAACTATTAAGCCGTTACTATTTTAGTAACGGCTTTTTTATTTCTTTTAATAACATTAAGAATAGGTTATAATTCAATTAGAATCGATTATACATAAGGTTCAATTCAAGTACATATAGGGGGGATAATATGCTATTAAAATATTATTCGAAAGTTAAATTAGTCTTGTTAAACGTATTCGCGATATTAGCTAGTTTAAGTGATTTGGTAGCAGCATATGTGTTATCAAATTTAATTAATATGGCGGTTAGTAAGTCATTAAGCCACATGGTGCAATTCTTATTATTCGGGATTGTGCTATTATTAGTAACTTTTGGTTCTCAATATATTTTTAACTACTTCAAAACAGACGTAGTTAGAAGTATTAATACGCAAGTTAGGTCAAAAGTTCTACAAGGGATGCTAAATAAGCGTGACGATGATAGCACTGAGTTAGGTTTCTTGGTTAATGATGTCAAATTGTTGGAAACCAACCGCTTTAAAGCCCAAATCACAATTATCTCATCAGCTTACACTTTTGTGTTTGCGTTATCCTATGCGCTATATCTGAACTGGTTATTAACCATCATCTTCCTATTGGGAAGTGCGTTTCCAATGGTTCTTTCTGGAATGGTGCAAAAGCCAATTCAAGAAGCATCAAAAGATTGGTCAACTAAAAATGATCAATATTTGAACCACACTAAGAGTATTTTAAATGGGAAAAAGGATGTCTTCTTGTATAACCGTCAGGAAGAAGCAACGCAAAGTAATTTGTCATTTGTTAATAAGCTAGAACAAAGTCTATTCAAAATGAATTTATTTACAGCAAATGTAAATACTTTCGTTAACATGATTGCTGATACTTTCACTTTAATTTTCCCATTAGTATTAGGAACTTATTTAATTTCTATTGGTCAAACCACGGTGGGAACCCTGATTGCGATTGTGCAATTAGCAAATTCATTTATCAATCCGATAATTAATATGTTGCAACAACGTAGTAATTTATCAACTACTAAAAATATCATGCAGAAAACAAAAGAATATATTACTGAAGCACAACAAGCGATCAATGATGATGTTAAAGACTTTAATGAAGTCAAATATCAAGGAATTCAATTAGTGCGTGATCAAAAGACTTTGGTAGATAAATTAGACGTTGATATTAATATCGGCAATAAAATTGCAATGATTGGTCAATCTGGAAGTGGTAAGTCTACCTTGATTGAATACCTAATCTATAAGTTAAACGGTAGTTCACAAAAGATTCTGATTAACGGGAAAGATGAAAGTAATCAAGATGTCAAAAATCTGTATGGTTACGCCAACCAAAAACCCATCATTTTCAATGACTCGATTCGTTTTAATTTAACCCTTGGTAATACAGAAATTACAGATGAACAAATTAACGAGGTTGCGACAGTCTTAGGAATTGACGATGTGGTTGATGAAAAAGGATTAGATTATGTGTTATCCGATGATAACGGTAATTTATCCGGAGGCCAATTGGAACGAATTAACTTAGCCCGAACGATTCTTTCAAGCAGACCAATCTTAGTGTTAGATGAAATTACGGCTTCCTTAGATAAGGCGACCGCCCAAAAAGTGCATGATTACTTATTGGAATCAAAACTAACATTAATCGAAATTATTCATCATTATACAGACCAAGATTTGAAACGTTATAACCAAGTTATTAATTTTGATACATTCAATTAAAGAGGAGTGGTATATATGTCAGAAAACAAAATCGGTAAAGACATGGGAAAAATCTTTAGTGAAAAAATTCAAGATGAAGTAACAGATCATGTTCAAGATAAATTAGACAACATTGCAGAAGGATTGAGGGGGTATATTAAAAAGGAAAACCGTAAAGGGAATGTTCATTTTAATACATCTCAATCACCAAAGAATTTAAAAAGCTGCATTAAAGCATTTTTTAGTCGCAAAAAAGAAGAACCTTTGAGCGATGAAGAAATTGACGAAATTATCGATAAGATGAAAAAAGGGATGCAGATTAAATAAAAAAAGAGCCGTTCGGCTCTTTTTTATTTGTGCATTTTCCAGAAATTAGCTAATGCGTGTTTAGTTTGGCTTTGGTTAAATGATTTAATTAGATTGCCCGCATGCCAATTAGCAGGGAACAATTTTTGATATCTATTTTGGCTAAAACGTTGATCCATTAAGATGACGTTTCCGCTATCATGATTGGTGCGGATTAATCTCCCGGCAGCTTGAAAGACGTTGTTTAGACCAGGTAATTGATATGCAAAATCAAAGCCATGGCCGTTTTCTGCATCAAAAAAGTAACGAATTAAATTGTTTTCTGGATTTAAACCAGGAAGGCCGACTGAAACGATGCCGACACCGATTAATTGATCGTATTTCAAATCGATTCCTTCACAGAAAATACCACCGAGGAGTGCAAAACCAACTAAGGTCTTATCCGGATTATCTTTGAACTTCTCAATATAATCTCGGCGCTCCTCAGGGGTCATATCAGCAGTTTGAATCGCAGTTTCTACTAAAGGATGTTGCTTTTGGAATTCCTCGACTACGTCTGATAGATAACGATTAGAAGGAAAGAAGATTAAATAATGACCGGGTTTACTTTCAATCATTGCATCAATCGTATTAATGATTGGTTGAATGCTAGCAGGGCGTTTGGCATAAGTCGTTTCAATATAATTGGTCACAATCACTTGTTGGTTAGATGGATTAAAAGGCGATGGAATTTCATAGGTGATACTGTCTTCTTCATCACCTAAGACGCGTTGGTAATAATCCATTGGTGATAGCGTGGCTGAAAACAATATTGCACTCCCACCTAATTGTAGTGACTCACCAATAAATGGACTTGGATCCATACAAAATAATTTGATAATGACATTGTGATTACGGTCATAAAATAATCTGGTCTTAAATGTATCATCGTACAGTTCAGCGATGCGTTGATAACTTAATAACGAGAAGTAAAAATCGACGACTAAATCACTTAGGTCTTCGTCACGGTCATTACGACCTAACCAGTCGTTGATGACGTCACACAGTTTATTAACCTGTTTTCCAAAAGCACTTAACGGATTATCTAAATGGACGTATTCTTCGGCGCTGTCAGTGAGAATTTTAGCGTTAAGGGTAAATGACTGTTTAAAGTTTTTAAAGGCCTTGTGCAAGCGTTCAATTTCTTCATTATCATCAGTTTCTTCAATTAATTCGTCTAATTTTTCATTTGAAACTGCGGCCGAATACATATCGCGAGAACGACTAACTAAGTTGTGGGCTTCATCAATCAAGAAAATATTATCTGGATCTTCGGCGGTAAAGAAACGTTGTAGATGGACTTGGGGGTCGAAGAGATAATTATAATCACAGATGATAATATCGCAGAATTGACTAACGTCTAATGAAAATTCAAATGGATCAATTTGATATTTTTCAGCGTATTCTTCAATAACCGCACGAGTAATTTGATTGTGATTGGTTAAGATATCCTTGATGGCTGGTTTGAGTCGATCGTAATAGCCAATCATATACGGATTATCTTCTGGTTTTAAGTTTCTTTCAGCATCAAATGTGATGGCATCTTTTGCGGTTAAGGTAATCGTTTTAATGAATAATCCCTTAGCCATCATCAAATCAACCGCTTCACTAGCGACCACACGAGTGCTTTGCTTGGCGGTTAAGTAAAAGATGCGGTTAGCAATATTTTCTCCCATTGATTTAATTGCTGGAAAGAGAGTCGAAATCGTTTTTCCGGTTCCAGTAGGAGCTTGAGCAAATAAGTGCTTATGGTTAACAATCGTTTTGTACACGACCGCGCTAAATTGACGTTGGCCATCTCTAAATTGTTCAAACGGAAATGGCATTTGGTTCGCAGTTTGATTACGTTGCTTGATAATGTCGGTTCTTAACTTCAGCCATTCTTCGTATTCACTAATTAACTCATTGAAAAAGGTTTTCGCATCGTCTTTACTAATCGTAATTGATTCAGTTGTAATATCTTCGTCAGGAGTTTGGACATAGCACAGAGTTAATTTAACGCTCCTTAAAATAGGTTCTTTTAACATCAAGAAGTGGGCATAGACCTTTGCTTGTGCCCAATAAAGCGTCGTCATGCTTTCGGAAAGTTGATCGTATTGAACGTCAGAGGTCTTAATTTCGATGATTTCAGCATCCTTACCTTGCACTAAGACACCATCAGCACGTCCTTCGATTTTAAAATCAATATCATTAATTTTTAAAGTGTTGTCCAGATAATATTCGTTTTCAAAAGCCTTATACTTACTGTTTTGTAACTTGCGATGAATTTTAGCACCTTGTTTCGCGGTATTATTACTGTTTAACTTAGCGTTTAAATCACCACTTCTTAGGGTGAATTCGACTAAGTCACGAATGCCGATATGATTGATATGATCACCTCCTGATGTGATTGAATTTGTAATCAAATTGTAACTTATGAAAAAATTTTGAATATGCTAGGCTAAAATATGTAGATTAAAGAAATGGAGAATTAATATGCCTAGAAATTTAAAAGAAGAATTACTATTTACAGCAATGATGGCTGGTTTAATGGTGATCGTAATGGAAACTTATAATATCGTATTAGCAAGCGGAATCAAAGTTGGATTAGTAATGGAAATCCTAAAGGGATATCCACTTGCGTTAATGGTTGCTGCGATTTTAGATTTGGCCCTAGTTGGACCACTCGTTAAGTTTATCTTTTTTAATTATATATTTAAGCCGGAATGGAAACAAACACCAATCAAAATTGCGCTAAGTATTTCTACTATGATGGTGTTAGGAATGGTAACTTTAATGTCAGTTTTTGGGATTATCGTAACTTTTGGTTTTAATAACCTGTCATTTGGGCTATATGGACACGCATGGTTGATGAATCTGATTGTAGCACTACCACTTCAATTAGTGATAGTTGGTCCAATTTGTCGCTTTTTGTTGATGAAATTTCAAACTAACCAAGACGCATAATAGTTGATAAAACAGTCATTTAGATGGCTGTTTTTTTATTTTCTTCGAATAATTATAATTTATTATAAATAATTAGTGAAAAATAAGATAAATACCGTTATTATTGAGATAGAAAATACCATTTGAGGAGATATAACATGATCAAAATTGTGACAGATTCAACTGCATTATTAACTGATGCTGTATTAAAAGAATTTGATATCAAGGTAATTCCATTAAACGTCAATATTGGTACCGATGCCTACAAAGATGGCATTGATATGGACGGTAATAAATTAATCCGATACATTAAGGACAATCCAAAAGGTGATTTTCCAACCACGAGTCAACCTTCAATTGGCCAATTTGTTGAGGTTTACAATGAATTAACTCAAAATGGCGACACTGTTTTATCACTACACATGACTGACCTATTAAGCGGAACAGTGCATGCAGCAACGCAAGCAAGTGAAATCGCTGATGGTGATATTAAAGTAGTTAATACTCACTACATCGACCAAAGTTTGGGATTCTTAGTTGTGCAAGCAGCTAAGATGGCTCAATCAGGTGATTTTACCCGTGATCAAATTATTGACCAAATTAATAAAGACATTCAAAACTCAGAATTATACATCGGTGTGTCCACTCTAGAAAACTTAATGAAGGGTGGTCGTATTAGTAAGGCGACAGGAATCATTTCTAAGATGATGAACTTACACGTTGTTTTCAAATTGCTTCCAGATGACTTGAAGTTACAACTAAAAGGTCGCGGTAAGAAGACTATCTCAAAATGGTTTGACCAATACCTAGAAGAAAATAAGGGTAACCAATTCAAGTTTATTGGAATTAGTTACACCGGTAGCGATGAATATCCAAATGAACTAAAAAAACGTTTGGAAACAGAATTCCCAAACGTTACAGTTGCAGTTCAATACACTTCATCAATTGTGTCAGTTCACACAGGTGAAAACGCCTTTGCGATTATGACTTGTAAACAAGTTGATTAAATAATAGGGTAAAAATAATTCCTAAAGTAGCACCGATGATGGGGCCTAAAAAAGGAACAATCGCATATTGCCATTGTGATAATCGCTTGTCGTAGGTTCTCGAGAAGAAGAAACGAGGGACTAAGTCGCGGGTGGGGTTAAATGCAGCTCCAGTAATCGGAGCAACGATGCTGATGATGACCATCATTAATAGTGATGAAAACATCGTTTTAATCCACCAAGCGGCATGAATGTTACTTTGCATTTCAGTATTAACGATAATTAAGAAGGTTCCGATAATTTCCCATGTGAAGTTACGCTTCCAATTGTTAACGTCACGAGGGACGGTCGCATAGAAGTTCAAATTCAATGGAAGGCTAGCTAGCCATTTCGACCAGACTGATTTAACGGTTAGAGAAGCTAACCAGGCTCCTAAAATTTGGGTGATGATTGCACCAATCATTAATAGCCAATTGATTTGATGGTTGATCGCCAATGTCAAAGATACAACCGGATTATACTCGGCAGTACCAAAAAAGAAGTTAGTTAGCAGGGATGGAATTAAAATACTAATTCCCCAGTAAAACCCAGTTAAAAAGCGGTTTTGCCCATTGGGAAATAGGAAGTAATTAATGATGACACTGGTAACTAAACCTAGTGATAGCATTAAATATGTACCAATTAATTCTCCTAATAATATTTTCACAGCCAACCCTCCCTAGTTAATGTATACAAGTAGTAGCCTACCACTGATTATCTAAAAATTAAAATTATAAATATAAAAAAGTGAAATCATTTTAGATGACTTCACTTTTTTGTTTTTTCTAGTTGTGCAATGATATCGATAATGTCTTGTTTGTTTACTAAACGGTGTTCTTTCACGTTATAAAACATTGGTTGGTGTTGATTAATGATTTCATGATCATCTGGATCATCGGTCAAATATAAAATGTCACAGGCATCTTTGATGTCATCTAGTTCGGGGAAACCAGCTTGGCTCATAATACTGCCTAAAACTGTATCTGGACTTTCGTATGTTAAGTCGTCTAAGTATTTACTGTAGTTCAAAAATACCACCTCTTTTAGTCATTTGAATTATACTTAATATATGATTTCTAATTCAAGCAAAATGATTTTACTTGCTTTTATTTTTTTAAATAGTATAGTTGAAAATTAGTGTTTAAAATTATTTCCTTGGCGGGTAAAAGCTGATTGCATAGTCAGCAGGTGGGTCTCGTGTTAGATAGGCACGGAGGAAATATTTAGACGAAGGAGACTTTTTTATGCAAAGTCGTAATAAATGGTTTGCATTGGTTGCCGTCTGTCTAGGTTTCTTTATGGGATTACTAGATGTAACCGTTGTAAACGTCGCATTACCAACCATTCAAAGTAGCTTTAACAGTAGTTTTAGCCAATTACAATGGGTGATTAATGCTTATACTTTAATGTTTGCTGCAGTATTGTTCCTAATTTCTAAATTAGGGGACTTAATAGGGAGAAAAAGAATTTTTATCCTCTCATTGGTATTATTTTCTGTTTTCTCACTTGCTTGTAGCTTAGCGCCAAGTATTACTTGGTTAATCATTTTTAGAGGAATTCAAGGTATTGGTGGAGCCGGAATGTTAAGTCTTTCCATGAGCATTATCGCTGATATTTTTGAAGGGCCTCAAAGAGGTTTAGCGCTTGGTATCTGGGGAAGTGTCGCTGGATTATCAACTGCACTAGGACCATTATTCGGTGGAATCCTACTAAGTTTCTTTAGTTGGGAATCAATTTTCTTAATGAATATTCCAATTGGAGTGATTGCTTTATTCATGAGTGGTAAATATATTCCAACTTCTAAGACCTTTAATTCAGGTAAGATTGACTTCTTGGGGATGGTATTATCATTCGCATTTATGTTCAGTATTATCTTAGGTTTAATTCAAAAAGAAACTCATTATGAATACTCATGGTTCAACTACCATGTCTTTGCATTGTTAGCAATCGGAGTGGTATTGATCCTCGTGTTTGTCCTTTGGGAACATCATTTCTCAAGTCCAATGTTAGATTTAAAACTACTAACTAATCGTTACGTAGTCGGTAGCGCCATTTCTAATTTAACTTTAGGAGTATCTATTTATTCAGCATTTAGCTATATTATTATTTTATCGCAAAATTACATGGGATACTCTGCACTACAAAGTGGGGCGCAGTTAATGCTCATTAGTGCCTTTTCATTAGTAATAGGCCCGGTTTCAGGTAAGATTGCCACTAAGATTAATCCGGGATTAATCATTAGTTTGGTCTTTATCTTGGCTGGTCTTGGGATGTTTGTTTTACCAGTGTTCTTAGGAAGCTCTAACCACTGGTTTGGCTTAATTCCTACCTTTATCACACTTGGATTAGCAAATGCATTTGTAAATCCATTATCATCTAACATTGCCGTTAGTTCTGTCGAACCAAAGGAAATCGGGATGACATCTGGATTGTTAAATGTTGGTAAACAATTTGGAACTAGTTTAGGGGTTGTTGTACTAGGTTTAGCACTAACATCTTCATATAACGACCACTTAGTGGTTTCCAAACTACCAGATAAGTTAATGCATTTATTTGAAAATGCCGGTCCATTCTCAGCTAGTGACATCACAGCTAAGATGCACAGTGATTGGATTGCATCCATCGTTCACAGTGCCTTTTACTCAGGAATTGATCACTTAGCGATTACCAATGGATTTATCTTTATTGCTGCTGGAATCTTATGTTATATCTTCCTATGCATGAAGGAAAAGCAAGCATAATAAAAAGCCGTTATTAAACGGCTTTTTTTAGTGGCGACTTGATTGATGGCCACCATTATTCGAAAGTTTAATGTTGTTACGTTTGAATTTTTGTTGGGCACTATCAGGTTGGAAATTAAAATGGTGCATGCGACCATTGTATGGTTTTCCTGCCATCTTGATTTGAACCCAGTCCTTCATAATGCGTTGCATATTTTGCGCTGCTTTAACACGGCTTTCAATTCCTTCTGTTTTGGCAGCTGGTTCGATATTATCACGAAGTTGATTGATTAATTTTTGGTGGTAAACCAATAAAGATTGGGTAAGTGGTGAATCTTTATAAGAATTAAATAGACGTTCAATAAAACGCATGGCGTCCTTTGAATTCTTTGGTTCATAAAAACGTTCTTTGTTATCCATAATGACCTCCATAAAAAATAACCCTCACGTATATTATACATGAGGGTTATTGAGTTTCATAATTAATCGTCTAAATCGATTTGACCACTTAAGTTAAATAAGAAACTTAGTAGCACCGCTAGGAAACCACCAACAACGATTCCGTTGTCTAAGATGATTTGAGCAGCTTGTGGTAATGATCTGAAGATTTGAGGGTATACGGTAACACCGATACCAGTACCAACAGATAGAGCAACGATTAGTAAGTTAGCGTTTTTATTAAAGTCAACGGTTTGCAAGATACGTATACCTTGAACTCCAACCATACCAAACATCACAACCATGGCACCACCAAGAACTGAACTTGGAATAACAGTAGCGATTGCACCAGCCTTAGGAAGTAGTCCTAAGATTAATAGGAAGACTCCAGCGTAGTAAATTGGACGTTTAGTTTTAATTCCTGAAAGTTGAACCACACCCACATTTTCTGAAAAAGTTGAGTATGGGAAGGTATTGAATAATCCACCTAACATGGCAGCAATACCTTCAGCACGATAACCTTTAGCTAAGTCTTTTTCGTTTAGTTTACGACCAGTTAAATCAGCTAAAGCTAAGAAAACCCCAGTTGATTCGACCATGGTAGTTAGTGATACTAAAATCATAGTAATAATAGCTGACCAACTAAAGTGAGGAGTACCGAAGTAGAATGGCTGTGGTAAGTGGAACCAGCTAGCTTGAGCAACTGATGCGAATGAAATCATACCCATTGCATAAGCAATGATAGTTCCGATAACCATACCAACAAGTACTGAAATTGAACGGAAGAAACCTTTTCCAAAAACGTTAATTAAAATAATAATTGCCATGGTAATTAAACCAACGATTAAGTCCTTTGGATCAGCAAAGTTCTTAGCAGTAGCGTTACCACCACCCAAGTTTTGCACGGCCACTGGTACTAATGAAAAACCAATAATGGTAATTAATGAACCAGTAACAACGGGTGGGAAGAACTTACGTAGTTTGGCAAATAGGCCAGAGATTAAGAAAACAAATAATCCTGAACAAATAATTGCACCATAAATGTAAGCGACTCCCAAAGTACCACCGATTGTTTGAAGTGGGGTAATAACTTGTACCGCACAACCTAAAACAACGGGAAGACCAATCCCAGTTAGTGGGGTCCTCTTTAATTGTAATAAAGTTGCGATTCCACACATAAAGATATCAGCAGAAACCAAGTAAGTCATTTGAGCTGCGTTAAAATGTAGAAATGCACCAATTAGTAACGGAACAATAACGTCACCAGAATACATTGCTAATAAATGTTGAAAACCTAAAATGGCAGCTTTAAATTGAGAAACTTGCTTTAAACTGCTTTCGTGATTATCCAATTTATAATTCCTCCTAAACTAATTATTACCTGAAAAATAAAAAAAGTCCCAATGCAAAAAGCAAAGAGACAAATTATCTTTTTGCTTATAGTCCGAAGTTTACGGTTCCGGGTAGAAACTTACCAACCTTATTATGGTAAATATATAGGCAATAACGTTTTAAAAATTTTGTATACTCAATTTTAGCCGGATTTGATAAAAAAAGCAATCCTTATCGTGAATATAATTGTTATCTATGTCGAATATAAGGTACAATAAAAGGTACTATTTATGAACTGAGGGGGAATTATCTTGAAACAAATATTAGCGATTCATACAGGTGGAACCATTTCCATGTCACAGGACGAAAGTGGCGAAGTGGTCCAAAATGAGCAGAATCCAATTGCTGTTCAAAAAGATAATTTATTAAATCAAGGTATCGAAATTGTGAATGAGGAGATTTTCAACTTACCATCACCTCATATGACCCCAGAAAGAATGCTTCAAGTGGCCAATCGCATTAAAAAAGCACGTGAACAAGGATACGATGGTGTCGTTGTTACTCACGGAACTGATACATTGGAAGAAACAGCTTATTTCTTGGATTTAACATTAACCAACGATTTTCCAGTGGTAGTGACTGGAGCAATGCGTTCATCAAATGAAATTGGTTCAGATGGACTATATAATTTATTAAATGCAGCGGCAACTGCTGCTAGTCCACAAGCGATTAATAAAGGGGTCTTAGTGGCAATGAATGATGAAATTCATACCGCTAGATACGTTACTAAAACCCACACCACTAACGTGGCGACTTTTAGAACCCCAACATTTGGTCCAATTGGAATTATTTCCAAGCACCAACCAACGTTCTTCCAAGAATTAATTCAAAGTGAAGTGGTTGATATTGATTCAATCGTTGAAAATGTTTACTTAATTAAAGCGTTTGCTGGAATGGACGGTACTTTATTTGATGCATTGGACAATGATAAAACGAACGGTTTAGTTATTGAAGGACTTGGTGCTGGGAACTTACCACCAGAAACATTAGCTTCAGTTCAACGTTTAGTAGATCGTAATATTCCGATTGTTTTGGTATCACGCTGTTTAAGTGGGGTTGCCCAAGATATTTACGCCTATGAAGGTGGCGGAATTCAATTAGAAGAAATGGGATTAACATTTTGTCATGGATTGAACGGACAAAAGGCACGTATAAAATTAATCATTGCATTGAGTGCCAATAAATCAGGAGAAGAATTACAACGATTTATGAGCAATGCAATATCATAGAGTGAGGGATGTTTATGAACTCTGTTATTGCACAGTTGAGTGCAGCACAAGATAAAAACCAATTAGTGAATATCTACTTAAATTCAGGAGATATTTTCTACACTGGTTATGTTCAAAAAGTAAATAATGACGAATTAGTGATCGCAACCTATGAATCAAGTGGGTTAGCAGATGGCTATGTCGCAATAAAAACTAGTTTAATTGAAATCGTCGAAACATCAAGTGATGATTTAAGTAGTATCGAAGAAAAGATGGCAATCGCTAATCAGGTCGGATTATTCGAATCAAGACCAACTGATTTACAATTCGATAGTGATATTAACTTGTTTCCACAAATTATTATTCAAGCTTACATTAACCATGAAATTATTTTAATTCATGATAATGATGAAAGTCGTTTCTACACTGGAATCGTCCAAAAGATTAATAATGAATCATTTGATTTTTATCGCTTAGATAAATTCAACTTCATCGATAATCAAGTCGCTACCATGGGCTTTAATCAAAGCATGATTATTGAATTCCAAGGACGCGAACTAAGCGTGATGAGTAAGGTCGTCGATAAGGTGAGCGAAAATAATATCGCTCATACTGCGGAATCATTCAATAACATTGTTGATATTCTAGCGACTTCATATCATCATCACCAATTGATTGAAGTTCGTTGCCGCTACAATGATCATTTCTTCTATGTTGGCGAAGTAATAATGTTAAATGATGATGGGATTATCCTAAAAGTCGTTGATATGTCTGGTCAATTTGGTGGCTATGTCTACATTAAGATGAATGGGATTGAACGCGTTACTATCGGCAATGATTACTTAGAATTAGTTGAATTGATGCGACAACAAAATGTTGATGATCACCGTATTGCCCAACCGGTATTGAACGATTCACGTGAATTCGATAGTACTGAAGACAATATGATTGCTGTATTATCACAATCAATGAGTAAAAAACAACTTATCAGAATTCAATTAAAATCCGGTACCAGTTACCTAGGTTATCCAAGTAAGATTTTGGATGAAACCATGAAATTTAACCTATTAGATGAAACAACTACCTTCTTTATCTACGGGAAGGAAATTGCATTAAGCGATGTTGTTGAAATCGGATTTGAATATATTTACGCTTATTTGGATGAACAAAGATTGAAAGCCAATGGCGATATGTAAAAAAAGCCCCGTTATTTTCATAACGGAGCTTTTTGTTTATCCTAAAGTTTTTTTGATAATGTTTACTTCTTCTGGATTAGGGGAACGACGCATACTTTTAATATCGTGTAGTTCCTCTACCGTGAAGTGCAAGTTGAATGCCAATTGTGTATCAGGCATGTCATGATCTTTTTGATAATTGACAATTTCTTCAGCAATCTTATTTAAATTACGATTCATAAGAACCCTCCTAACAAAATCCATCCGACATCTACATTATAACTTATTTTACTATTAGGAGAACGATATTTTACTAATAAATTAAAATTAGTTGAATTGCGATAATTGTGGCAATCAAAATCACATAGTCAATGGCTCTAATTGAGATATGTTCAAAATGAGTGCGTGCTTCATTGTCGACAAAGACATGGGAGTTCATGCCTTGGGCCAATAGCGTTGACCAATTCATGGCTGCCAAGATTGCTTTGAAATACAGGGTGGGGGATGTATAAGATAGATGAACACTGCGCATTTTCGCAGCTAACTTAATATCAACTACTTCTTGTTTAATGGTATCAACTAAATTAAAAGCACCCATGACACCGTAAGCAAACTTACTTGGAACATGGAAGTTTTGTTCTAAACTAGCGGCTAGTTCTTCAATCGTAGTCTTACAAGTGTAGGTTGCACCAAGTGATACAAACGCATATAGACGCGTTACTAATAAGATTCCGTATTGATAGCTTCCGTTAATTTTTTGGGCAAAATAAATACCTAAAGCAGGAACTAGGGTAACTAGTAGCAGGTATAGGATTCGCTTCCAAGTTGCAAAAAAGATTAGATAAAGCAAACTAACTACAAAGATGACGACGTTTAGTTGAATAGATGTAGTAAACGAGATTTCTAAAGCGATTACTAACATCATCAATAGTTTAAGAACTGGATTCATTAAAACGCCTCCTGATAAGTTAGTTGATGATTTTCAAATGCCAAGTGATAATCAATTAGATTATCGATCCCGTTGGTTTGATGAGAAATCATGATTTGAGTTTGACCAGCTTGTTTAGCTTGTTGTAATAAATCACAAACCACATTGATATATTCAATGTTAATACCATTAAATGGTTCATCTAATAATAATAATGAATGACCCATCAAGACCATTGAGATAATTTGAAGACGTTTCTTTTGGCCATCACTTAATGAGTAAATGACGCGGTCTTTCAAATCAGCTAAGCCTAATTCTTGTAGATAATGATTAATTTCATCTTCTGTTAAAAATTGGTTAATCGCATTTTTGATCGATAGGTTAATCTCATCTTCGACAGTAATTTTAATAAATTGTTTGTTGGATTCTTGGAAAATTAAACCAACTTGGGTTAAATACTTATTCAAACGAATCTTATTAATTGATTTATCGTTGAATAAAATATCACCAGTAAATTGATGTTGCTTGATTAATGTTTTAAATAAACTAGATTTACCACAACCATTAGGGCCGGTAATTAAAGTAGTGGCTTGTTTGTCAATTGGTAAGGTTAAATTATCAATTAGTTCCATGTCATGATTGTGGATAGAAACAGATTGTAGTTTTAAGATTTCTCCACCAACTGGATGATGCTTGCATGGACGTTTACTAGCTTGGTTAAATTGTTCAAACAATTTAGTGACTAGTGCTTTATCCATTGGCGCAAATTCCTGGTTAGTTTCATTAAAACCAATAAATTGATCTACAAAATGTTCATACCCAGATAAATCATGATCAATTCCAATGATAATTTTATCTTGTTGTTTTAATTGGTTCAGTAGTTTGATTAGTTCAAATCGAGAATCAATATCAACATTGGCAAACGGTTCATCTAACAAAATGACCGGCGCATCAATTGCGACAACAATACTTAGCGCCACCTTTTGCTTTTCTCCACCTGATAGCGTTTTAAAACTTCTATTCTTTAGATGGCTCGAGTTAGTAAAAGATAACGCTTCATCAATTCTTTGTTCCATTTCTTCCGGCTTTAGTTGAAGATTTTCGAGGGTGAAGATAAATTCATCTAAAACCGTTGCCATACAAAATTGTTGTGATGGATCTTGGAACATCATTGCGATTGTTTGTCTTAACTCACGTTGAGATAAATCAAAAAGATTGTGTTCGTTAAAATTGATAAAGCCTTCGATTGTACCGTTGTTATATTGTGGATAAAAACCTGCGATAGTTTTTAAAAGAGTTGATTTACCGGATCCAGACGGACTATAAATCAAGCTCATTTGACCAGCATTAAAATCCAAACTAACCCCTTTAAAAGTTGGGTTTTGTGCATCAGCGTACTGATAAGCCAAATGATTTATGTTTAAAGTATTCAAAATTGACACTCCTGATGATTACTTGATAACGTGACTTTTTTCTAGCATGTTTGCTACTAATTTTGATAAAACGCCACCAAAGATGAAGATTGATAATAGGCGTGCAAAGAATAATAGGATGAGCATGTTAACTGAATATGCGTTGTAACCACTCTTGAACCAGTCCCAGATAAATGTAATAACAGTAGTTGAGATAGTAGTTGCGGAAACCCCAATCCAGTCAAAATGTTTGTATTTTGTTGCTACGAAACCAACTTCTGTAGCGATACCTTGTTCGATTCCTGAGATGACAGCACCGACACCCCATTGTCCACCTAAGAACATTTCCACGATTGCACCAATAACTTCAGCTAAGAAAGGTGCACCAGGGCGTTTAAAGATGAAGCCAGCTAAAGGAGCAGCCATAATCCAAAGACCAAGAAGTAAGTCGTTAGCTAATGGTGCTAATCCAGATGGAGTAAGTGCTAGGCTTAGTGCGTTGTATAGGAATCCTGTGGCAAAGAAGATAATTCCACAGATAATTGAGATTAATGTAAGTAAAATGATGTTTCTAAGTGACCATGTGTTTTTCATAGTTTCCTCCAGAAAAAAAGACCCCAAACTATTATTAGTCTGGAGTCCAATTTATTTTATGTTTAAAAAATAAAAGGGTTGTTTTCCTTCGCAGGGATTATCCTGAATCAGGTACAATGGGTGTTTTCTCAGCCATAACGGCACCCCAAACATTAATTATCAATTTACCACAACTATACTATTATCCAAAATTAAAAGCAAGTTCAATTTTAAAGTGTTGTTGAATCCGTGATTTCATGGTACTTTAATAGGGTACATAATTAGACTGGAAGTATTATTTAAATGAAAAAATCAGTAAAAAGATTAACAATCATTTTCGTAGCAGCGATTGGAATCGGCATTTATGAACAATTCGGGAATCCATTCTACGCAGTAAAGCAAGTTTACGAAAAATATGAAACTAAAAAAGAAGAATATCAACCTAACTACAATACAGATAAACAAACTTATAGCAAAGATTTAATTAAGGCAAGTAACAACCAATTCGGTAATGCCAGTGCTGTAGTGGCGCTGGATGCGACTAACAATAAATTCGTCTACATGCAAAATGCAGATCAAAAAATTAAAGTCGCATCATTAGCGAAGTTGATGACATTGTATCTAACAATTCAAAAAGCTGAAAAGACGAAGGGCTGGAATCAAATTGTAAACACTGACGATGATGGCCTACGCCGTTTAGGGGAAGATAGTGAATTAGGCGGTTTTAGATTTAAGAAGGGCCACAAGTATACTGTTAGAGATTTATATAAGGCGGCGTTGGTTGAATCATCCAATAATTCAGCAATCGCGCTAGGTAATTGGGTTGCAGGGAATAATGTTAAGTTTATCAAGATGATGAATGAGCAAGCCAAAGCATGGCACCTAAACGCTACTTTCGTTTCTTCATCGGGACTAGAAAATAGTGATTTGAAAAAATTCGGTTACGCTCAAGTAGGCGGTAGTGATGCCGCTAACATGGTTTCTGCTAGAAGTTTAGCCGAAATCGCTGATCACGTCTTAAGTGTCTACCCACAAGTAGTGGATGATGCCAAACAAACCACTGAAACTGTTGATGGTCAGACTTTAATCAATGAAAATAGCTTATTACCAAATAAACCGTTCTATGACCCAAGCTTACATGTTGATGGCTTAAAGACTGGTTATACGGTTGCAGCGGGACTATGTTTAGTGGCCACTGCGCAAAAGCCTGGTAAAGATCGACTAGTGACAGTAACCGTTAATGATTACACCGAATTTTCTGATACAGCAGCACTAATTAAATTAGTTAATAGTAAGTCAAAGTACTTTAATTAATGGTTTCTATAAGAATTTGGTAGATGTGTTACAATAGTGTATGATAGATAATATATTGGATTACTATAAAAAGGAGTAGATTTATGAAATCGGCCTGGAATATAGTTGGCCTCCTTCTTTGGATTATATTACTAGCATATGCTATTTTTATTATTTATAACATCGCGGTTCGAAGAAGTAGGTTAATCATAAATGGGCACTACGACTTTTCACTTAGCCATCTTGTTAAGACCACGATCCAGATTGTGATCTTGTTCATTGGGGTGGGATTTATGTCATTTGAATCTTTCCATACAAATGTTAGTGCTGACGGGGAAAATGTTAACATTAAGCGCGATTATCAACCACTAATATTAGATACTAATGGGAATAGTTCATACTATGTGAAAGTCAAAAGTGAAAGCAATCCATCATTGAATCAGTCTTATTCATATTTGGTTAACGGACGCCGACTTTCAGTCTCTAGTTCACAATCTAGTGTGTTAGTAGGGACTAACAATGAGATTAATGTGCAAAAGTCAGCTGTTAGATGGAATGATCGTCAAGCTAATAAGTTAGATCAAAGATACCAAAAAGCGTGGGTTGCTAAGGTAACCGCAACGTATAAAGACAATTTATTGAACGGCATTGGGATGCGTGCAGGTAGACAATATACTAGCTACACATTAATTAGAATTCCAGATAGTTCATTTATATATAACGATAATTAAAGTGCTGAATAGTTCAGCACTTTTTTATTTTGTAAGTCGTTTCGTTTGCGAGGAATTTTTAAAATCTATATAATTTTACTTCGTATCTTAATACCAAATTTTATAGGAGACGAAATATAATGTTTATTTAATGAAAGAAAGAATTTCGAGAAGTGTATTATTATCAATTATCGCAGTTGGCGTGATGACTTTTAGTGGGGTAATCGTTGAAACATCAATGAATATTACCTTTCCTACGTTAATTAGCGAGTTCCATATTGGACTGAATGTGGTTCAATGGATTACTACAATTTATCTATTAGTTTTATCCAGTGTGATTCCGTTATCTAAGTTCTTAAAAGAGAACTTCAAGACTACGCACTTGTTTATCTTTTCCGGGTTAATGTTTTTGATTGGTTTGTTAATCGATGCATTTGCCCCCAGCTTTACCTTTTTAATTATTGGTAGACTAGTGCAAGGGATTGGAACGGGGATATCATTACCATTAATGTTTAACTTGATTTTAGATAACGTCCCACTTAGTCGACTCGGCTTTATGATGGGATTTGGATCATTGATTACAGCTGCTGCTTCGGCAGTAGGACCCACATTTGGTGGAATTATTGTGCATACACTTGGCTGGCGTTATATTTTTATCTTTTTAATTCCAGTACTAATATTGGCAATGATTTTAGGGATGATTACCATTCCTAAATTAAGCCAACCAGAGTTAAAACCTAGTCGCTTTGACTTTGTTAGTTTTGTATTTATCGTATTTACCTTTTCCGGTTTAATTATCGGAATTAGTAATATTAGTACTAATCAATTCTTAAACGTGAATGTCTGGTTACCATTAGTAATTGGGATTATCGCCTTAATATCATTTATGGCCAGACAAAATAAATTGGCTAATCCAATTTTAAACGTATCGATTTTGAAAAATCACTCATACAGTCGCTTTTTACTAGCGTTTTTTATCAACCAATTAATCATTTTAGGGTTAGCGTTTGTAGTGCCAAACTACGTGCAAATTATTAACCATAGTGACTCCAGTGTTGCTGGATTAATTTTATTACCTGGTGCTGTATTAGGTGCAATTATTTCACCGCTATCCGGTATTTTATTGGATAAAGTCGGCGCAAAGAAACCGATTTTATCTGGATCAGGTTTAATCTTGATATCATTAATTGCGTTAACAATCAATTCAGCGCATGTGAGTGACTTATTCTTTATCATCACATATACATTGATTATGATTGGAATTGGCTTATCATATGGAAACATCATGACTAAAGCACTAAGCTATTTAAAAAATGAACGAAAAGCAGATGGAAACGCGATTTTGACAACGGTTCAACAATTCGCAGGAGCAATTGGAACTGTAATTGTGGCAACGATTATTACTAAGGTCAATCTAGTTAATATTCATCAACCAGTTGTTGGTTTTGCGGTGGCGATATTATTTTTATCAATTATTACTGCAATTCAATTTATCGTTATTTTGTTTAATAAAGACTAAAAAAAGCCTTCACTTTAAAGTGAAGGCTTTTTCTTATTTTTGATTTTGTAGTTTGGAATGGTGAACACCATAAGCAAAGTAGAAGATAAATCCGATCACAATCCAAATGGCTACGAAAATTTTAGTGATATCTGGAAGCATTACAATAAAGAAAATACTGAATACTCCGGCAATAATAGGTAGGAATGGGTACCATGGCATTTTAAAACCATCATTTTGGATGTCTTTACGATGACGTAGCTTGATAACACCAAATGAGATAAATGCGAAGGCAATCAATGTCCCGGCGTTAATAAGTGAAGCTAGTTCAGATAGGGGAACTAAACCAGCGAAAACAGCTTGAATGATAGTAGCGATAATAATCGCATTTCTTGGAACTGAGTGTTTTTCATTAACGCGTCCGATAAATTTAGGAAGCAATCCATCACGACCCAATGCATAAACAAGTCTTGATCCACCGATGAACATGGTTACCATAGCGGTAAAGATACCAAACAAAGCACCGATAGTAATTAGTTTGTTAAATGCTGTTAAGTGAATAATTTGTAGGGCATAAGCAGCGGGGTCATCAACGTTTAGTTCCTTGTAGTTAACGATTCCTGTTAATACAAATGAAAATGCTACATATAGAACTACTGCGAAGATAACAGTTCCTAAAATTCCCTTAATAACGTTTTTACCTGGGTTAATAGTTTCAGCTGAGTTAGATGCTAGTGCATCAAATCCTATGAAAGCAAAGAATACAGTAGCAGCTGCAGTAAAGATACCACCCATACCAAATGGAGTTGAGTGGAATTGTGAAGGGTAGAATGGAACATAATTGCTAGTTTTAACGTAGAATGCGCCAATAACAATAAATGCGATAATAATAACGACCTTAACAATTACTGCGAAGTTTTCAACTTTCTTGGACATTTCGGTTCCTTTTAGAAGTACTCCTGCTATAATTAACACAATGATAACGGCAGTGATATTAATCACGCCACCTTCCATGGGGCTGGCTTGGAAGGACTTTGGAATATTGATCCCAAAAGCGGCTAAAATATTATTGTTAAAGTAAGCAGCAAAACCGGTTGCTTCAGCGGAAACCGCTAAGAAGTATTCTAGAATCAATGCCCAACCTAAAATCCAACCAATAATTTCACCATAGACAACTGAACCAAATGAATATGCTGATCCAGCGATTGGCATCGCTGATGAAAATTCAGCGTAGGCCATTCCAACTAAACCAGAAACAATGGCAGCCATCAAGAAGGCAATTGCGACAGCTGGACCAGCATGACTGGCAGCTTCATGACCAGGAAGAATAAAAATCCCAGTTCCGATTACAGCACCGATACCCAATGCAACTAAGTCTTTTGCGTTTAATGACTTTGCTAATCGTGAGTCAGCCTCTAAATAATTGCTAACCGATTCTTTCTTAAAAATTTGCATAAGTATCATCACCTTTTCTTGTTTATGAATTGTTAACACTATATAATGAAAACAAATATAAGTAAAATTAATATTTAAAATGTTTACATTAGAAAAGGTGATATTAAATGAACCGCTTTTTGGTTTTAGAAGCAGTGCTGCAAAATAAAAGCTTTACTAAAGCAGCAGAACAACTAGGCTATACACAGTCATCAGTAAGTCAGATGATGGCTAGTCTAGAAAAAGAATTCAATATGCATATCTTAAAAAGATCACGTTCGGGAGTTGAATTAACACCTGATGGGGAAAAGCTATACCCATTTATTCGTCAAACTTTAAAACAATATCGTTCATTATTGGATACGGCTGAATCAATTAATGGGCTGCAATCCGGTACAATTAGAATCGGTGCGATTACCAGTGTTAGTTGTTATTGGTTACCACAATTATTCAAAGAATTTAAAACCCAGTTCCCTAAAATTAACTTCATTTTAAATCAAGGTGATTACGGCACCATTCTAGAATGGCTTAAAAATGATCAAATTGATTTTGCCATCATGACAGCTGAATTTGGAACTGGTTTTAATAAGACACTAATACATAAGACCAGCATGCATGCATTCTTACCGGAAAATCACCCATTAGCTCAATTGGAGCAAATTCCGATTGAAAAACTTGTGGATGATCCATTCATATTAGTTGAAGGTGGTGGCTACAGTGAACCACTTGAGGCCTTTAAAAAAGCTGGATTAACTCCAGATGTCAGATATATCATTCAAGATGACTATACAATCATGGCGATGGTTGAAGCCGGACTGGGCATTAGTATTCTATCTGAATTAGTGTTTGAAAGAACCGACTTTAAGGTTGTTAGTAAGCCAATTGTCCCAGATGTAACTAGACCGGTCGCAATTGTGTATAAAAATAAAGAAGAACTACCAATTGCGAGTCAATATTTTGTCGACTTCATCGTCGATCATAAAGAAGAACTGTATTAAAAAAACGTCCCAGAGGGACGTTTTTATTTTGTAGTATTATCGTTTTTTACATATAAATAGTGGGGTTATCCACTTTGATATCAAAGATTTCTTTGGCAATTTTATCAGCAGCAGCGTAAATGGAATCATTTACACCAGGACGAGGAATCGCTGAAGTCACAAAGTAAACTCCTTCAGTATTTAATCCCCATGTGTATAAGTTCTTTTCACCAACGACACGATCAGTAGCTAAGTCGATATCAACTGAAGAGTTAGCTACGACTTTACCATCTGATAAAGTAATTTGTTCAGCAGACACAATTCCACTATCCAACATACTAGTTAATACCGGATTAGCTGAAACGTTAGTAACAGGAGCGTTGGTTCTGGCTTCAATTAAAGCATCGGCTTGAATAATTTCTTCACCGTAGAAAGCAGAACGAGTAATAAACTTATGGTTAGCACCAATCACTTGCATTTGAGGGCCAATAATCTTCACAACACCAGCGTTCATTAGTGCGATGATTTCTTGACTACGCACAGCGGGAGCACCTTGTGATAGGAACTTCATGTTAGCAGAGAATTGACCTTGGTACTTGTTAGCAAAGTCATCGTTAGTAAATAGGTGGTTAGATAAAATGTAGCGAATATTGTCTCTTAAATCCCTTAGCATTTCAATTGCACCAGTAATTGGAGAAGTTTTAGAACCTAATAGAGCATCGTCAACAATTAGTTGTAACCATTTTTTAACATGGCCTTGGTAATCATCTAGTGTTGAGATTTTAATTCCAGCGACGGGGTTTAAAATTAAGTCCCAGTTAAAGATTTCATCGTCATTTAGGTGATAACTAGCGATTAATGAATCGTGATCATCTGCATCAATAAAAGCTTGTTGGAATTCTTCCACGTTGATTTCGGGATGTTTTAAAGCGAATAAGAAAGAATAGTATCTGTATTCAATATCCAAACGAAGTAGTTTGTGGAAATCTTCAAAACTAATGTGGCCGTTATGCACATGTTTATCCACATTTTCGTTAGTTAAAAAGACAGCTGAATAATTTTCGTTAAATGCCTTTTGACTAATCGCTTTTGGATAATATGGGACACCACGTCTTGAACCAGCATAAATGGTTGGTTCCTTGCCACTTGGATGATAAGTTAGGGTATTATCACCATTATCAGTGAAAGTTCCACCACGACCTTCGGTTAAACGTGATACGAAATCATTAAAGCTAAGGCCCATTCCACGAATAATGACGTTATGGTCAGCTTGAATATGGCTTAAGTCAGCTTCATCGGCTTCACCAGGTAAAATGTAAGTTAGGTCGTAATCTTTGGAATACTTTAGTAGTGATTCTTGATCCTTAGTTAATTTATTTTCTTGTTGGCCTAAACTAAATACTAAACGGTCAACATTGTATTGTTGTTGGTTGGCGAAGACTGAGTATGTATCATCGTCATTTGCTTTGACTTCATCTACATTTTGATTGAAGTGTAGTTCTAAATTAATATGGTCATTTTGATTGATTTGATCTTCTAAAAGAGAGAAGAACCATTGACAATACGCACCACAGATTGCACGAGGAACGTATGAACGGTCGTTAATTTTTTGGACCGCTTCAAGTAGTTCATCGCGGTTATCAACATCTAATTGTTTGATGAATTTAATTGATTCATCTGATTGACACCATTCTGAAATGGAGTAAGCATCGGCTTGATTATCATTGAAAAGTGATAATTCATTTGCCGGGGTATTCATGATTAGACTGATGGGTTGATTAACTTTCCACACACGGCCACCTTGAATGTAGCGGTCGAATAAGTGAATTGTAATATCTTCTAGATGATTAGCATCATGATTTAAAATAAGGTTATTTAACATTAATAGGCCACGAGGGCCAGCACCTATAATTCCAATTTGCATGTCGAACACTCCTTTATAATAAGATAATAACATGATTGAAAAACTGATTTGGGTTTGACGCATAAAATTATCAAAATTTTTTACGGATATGATAAAATTAATGCATAAGGATGGTGTTAATAATGAGTGAATTAATTCCTGAAAACATGGACGAAGTAAAATTAAAAATGGCACGTATGCTAATTGACGGTCATCAAGTCACTGAAGAAGAAGTAATCTATCAAGCGGTTGCTGATTTATTCCAAGATTACCTAGAAGAAGCAGAAGAAGGCCACTATGACACTTCTCATTTAAATGGAGATACATTTACTGTCACTGGGATTAGCGGTAGTCAAATCGCAGAATTTAAATCGACAAAAGAAAATTTTGTCGAAGACTTTCGTCATGATGCATTAGAGCTTTGTTTCAGATTAGAAGATGAAGCCCAACGCATCGCAAGACTATAAAAAAGAACCGATTAATATCGGTTCTTTTTTTAGTTGTTTTCAACAGGTAAGTCGATTTTGACTTTTTCAATAATATGACCAGCCATATTATGAATTAGTTCGTTGTACCAAAAGCCATCATTGAAATTTAATTTGGTGTTTAATGCATAGACAGTTAATGTGTAGTCATGAACACCACTAGGTGGTTTGGGTCCCATGTAATGTTGACTGATAGGTTGGTCTTTCATGTCATAGATGTGACCAGCGGAACTGTTGTAACCTTGTGTCCAATTTAATGGGTTGTTACGACTAGAGTCTTCTGGGACGTCAACATCGTGGCCGTCTAAACCAGCGACTAACCAGTGAATCCATTCAAAACCACATACTGGAATTGAATCTAAATCAGTTAATGCAAAGGCAATTTCTTTGGTGCCTGCAGGGACATCTTTGATTGAAAATGGGAATGATACCACTGGAAAATCATGTTCCATATATTCAACAGCAGCGTGTCTAGTATATTTATCTGGAAGACGATTATTATCTAAGTTAACTTCAATCTTCATAGTACAAACCTCCTATTTAATAAATTTCAAAATATAATAACCTTGTGAATCAGCCGACACGGTATAGTTGGTATAACCAGCTTTTAACCATTGGTCTTGGGTTGCCTTTGCATAGTTTTGAGCATCAGCAACGGAACTGAAAATATGGGTACGATCAAACATCGTTTTCTTGCCAGATTTCTTAGTTGGCATGGCATATTGATTTCTATCATTTTGATTCTGTGAATCGGTTTGAGATTGTTTATTTCGAACTTGTGAACTCATCTCGGTTGACTGGTTTGAGTGGCTATTAGAAGTAAAGTAGGTGATGGTTTTAACACCAGCTAGAATTAATCCAGCCACTACGACGATAAAAATTATGATCGGCCAAATGCGGTTATTGTTTTGGCGACTTTTATTAGCATTTGTAACAGTATCATCAAACGTGTATTTACGGATTCTACTGTCGTTATCACCATTATTCATACAAATAATCCTCCATTCGGAAAAATAGTATTACTTATCTATTATAACAAAAATTGCCTGCGATAGGAATTAAGCAGAAAGTTTGCGAGAAAGTGATAATAGTTATAGGCTATAAGAAAAGGAGGAATCAACTATGAAAATTGGTTTTATTGGAACCGGAGTAATGGGTTCTTCAATGATTCAAAACTTATTGAAAGCTAACCACGAGGTGAACGTATTTAACCGTACTAAGGCGCATGCACAAACGGTTTTAGATGATGGAGCTAAATGGTATGATACACCAGAAGAAGTGGCTAAAAATTCATCAGTGGTGATTACTATTGCTGGTTTTCCAGATGACGTTAAAGAAATTTACTTTGGCGACCACGGATTATTTGCTGGAGCTGATGATCAGACCATTTTAATTGATTCGACGACAAGTACTCCTAAAATAGATGAAGAAATTTATGCAGAAGGACAAAAACGCGGGATTCAAACATTAGATGCACCAGTTTCTGGTGGGGATGTCGGAGCTAGGAATGGCACACTTACCATTATGGTCGGTGGTGATGAAGCGACCTTTAATCAAGTCAAATCCGTTTTAGAAGTAATGGGAAGCCAAGTTAAATTATTTGGTGGTCCTGGAAAAGGTCAACATACTAAGATGGCGAACCAAATCATGATTGCTGGGACGATGACGGGGATGGTTGAAATGTTCGAATATGGCAAAGCCGCAGGGCTGGATTTGGCTTCGATGATGGATACTGTTTCTAGCGGGAGCGCTGATAATTGGAGTCTCGACAACTATGGACCTAGAGTATTAGCGGGTGATTTTAAACCTGGTTTTTCAGCTAAGCACTTCTTAAAGGATCTACGCATTGCTCTTCAAGGAGCAGAAGAAATGCAAATTGATTTGCCCGCGACTAAGCTAGCAAAAGAACTGTACGAAAAGATGGTTGATGAATACCATTTAGGCGATGATGGAACACAAGGACTAGTGAAAATTTATAAGAAGTAAAATAAAAACACCTTTGATTAATTCAAAGGTGTTTTTTGTTTATTGAATTTCATTAAAGAAAGTCATTAGTTGTTCTTTTGTTAACTTGGCTTTTTCTTCTCCAGAGATGTCATATGAGATTTTACCTTGGTGTAATACCAATAGGCGGTTTCCATATTTTAAGGCATCTTCTAGGTGATGAGTAATCATTAGACAAGTTAGTTTTTGTTCTTTGATGGTTTCATCGGTGATGTCCATTAACTTTTGAGAAGTTTTAGGATCCAATGCAGCGGTATGTTCATCTAATAATAAGATGCCAGGACGATTGATGGTAGCCATTAAGAAACTCAATGCTTGGCGTTGACCACCAGATAAGCTACCAGTGGCGGTGTTTAAACGATGATTTAGGTTATTATTCATTTTAGCAGTAATTTCCGCAAAGTGTTTCATTTGGGTCTTCAAACGACGAGGAATAAGGTGATGATGACCACCACGTTTTTCAGCTAGTAATAAGTTTTCGGCAACGGTCATACGAGGGGCAGTCCCTAATTTAGGGTCTTGGAAGACGCGACTTAGAAATGAAGTGCGTTTTACGACTGACATATTAGTGATGTCTTTATCCTTGTAGATAACTTGGCCGGAAGTAGGGCGAAGGTTACCACCAATGGTATTAAATAAAGTTGACTTACCAGCACCGTTAGAACCTAAAATGGTAATGAAGTCACCTTCATGAATGTTTAAATTGACGTAATCTAAAATGTTTAATTCTTCAGGAGTATCAGGGTTAACAGTTTTAACCACATCTTTTAATTGAAAGATTGTCTTAGTCATTTTTTAGCCCCCTTTTTAAAACATGTTTTAGATGGAAGCGTGATTCGAAAGCAGGTACTCCCATGAAAATAGCTAATAAGATTGATGAAATTAAGTTCAAGTCGTTGGCGTTAAAGCCTAGTTGAAGCACTAGTAGTAATACTAAACGGTACAAAATACTACCCACAATGACAGCGACTAGACGTTGATTCATAGTTAAATCACCGAAGATAACTTCACCGATAATGATAGAAGCTAGGGCAACAACGATAATTCCAATTCCCATATTAACGTCAGAGTAACCGTTGTTTTGAGCAACTAGGGCACCACCTAGGGCGATTAATCCGTTAGAAACACTGACACCCATGATTTTCATGTTATCGGTGTTAATTCCTAGTGATTCAGCCATGTTTTCGTTATCCCCAGTGGCGATGAAAGCTTGTCCTAAATCAGTTTGTAGGAAGTAGATTAAAATGACAGTCACAACTGTAATAACAATTAGTCCTAACACAACACCATCAAAGTAGGCAGGAAGTGATTTTAGGAATTTACCACTTAATAAAGTAGGTAGGTTTAATAATGATAAGTTTGGTTTACCCATGATACGAAGATCAATTGAGTAAGAAGCAGTCATTACTAGAATTCCGGCTAATAGAACAGGAATCTTAGCTTTAGTGTAAAGTAATCCGGTTACTAGACCAGCAAGACAACCAACCACAAAGGCTAGTAGTGTTGCCAAGAGTGGATTGATACCATGAGCGATGGCAGTTACCGCAGTGGCAGCTCCCATTGGGAAAGTTCCTTCAACAGTCATATCAGGGAAATCAAGAATTCTAAATGTTAGATATAGTCCAATTCCAATGACAGCCCATAATAGGCCTTGTCCGATTGCAGATATAATTAAACTCATTTGTAGATCACTCCATTTCTTTTGGCTTCTTTGATTAGTGAATCAGGAATTTTAATACCCAAGCGTTTAGCCTGTGCTAGGTTGATTGCTAAGTCACCGTGAGCTAATTTTTCGATTGGCATAGTTGCTGGGTTAGCACCCTTTAGAACTTTAGCAGCCATCTTACCAGTTTGAACACCTAGTTTGTATTGGTTTAAACCAATTGTAGCTAGCGCACCTTGTTTAACAACAGTTGATGCAGTAGGGAAGACAGGCACGTTCTTTGTGTTAGCAACGTTAACTAATGTTTGGATTGCTGATGCAACAGTGTTGTCATTTGGTACGTAGACTGCGTCAACATTTTGCACCATTTGAGTTGCTACTTGGTTCAAGTCGTTAGTGTTAGAGATTGAGTAACCTTTAACGTTAACATGTTCTTTTTTACATAATGCAACGAATTGATGGTATTGAGAAGTTGCTGAATCATCACTTGATGTGTAGATTACCCCTAAAGTATGTAGGTTAGGCATAATTTTTTTGATTAGCTCTAGTTCTTCTTTCATTGGTGGGAAATCGGACACACCAGTAACTAGGCCACCAGGGTGTTCGTTTGATTTAACCAATCCAGCTGATTTAGGGTCTGTAATGGCACCTAAGATTAGTGGAGTGTTCTTAACAGTGTTTGCTAAGACTTGTGCTGACGGTGTGGTAATTCCGATTGATAAATCAACATTTTCAGTCGCAAACTTAGAACTCATTGTCTTTAGGTTGCCTTGATCACCTTCAGCGTTTTGGAAATCAATGTTGATGTTCTTACCTGGTGTGTAACCAGATTGTTTTAGACCAGCAATGATTCCAGCATGAATCGCGTCTAGGGCAGGGTGTTCTGTTAATTGTAGAATTCCAACAGTAGGAATGTGATTAGTGTTAATTTTATGTGGTTGTTTTTCTTGGTAAAAACCAAATCCTAATAGTACAACTAGGATACAAATGACTGTATATAGTCTCTTCATAATAGATTCTCCTTTTTGGTTAAGATGGTTATTAATGCAATAAAAAAACGGATAACCCAAAACACAACAGGTTATCCGATACATTTTTGGCCTGTGGTGTCTGAATCATATCCGCACAGGCTTATTATTTCGTGAGAAAGAAGCCGGTACAGATGCGCTTAATGATTGCATCATATAAGTCGCATCTGTGATAGGGCATGCGACTTATAAGCACCAGCTTTGCCAACGAGAACTTAAACTTGATGATAACATATTCTTCATTGGTTTCTTTCTCCTTTCAATTAAGTTAAGTTCATTTTAAGTTTATCAAATTTAATTGTCAAGAAATAAAATAAAAAAGAACACCAAATGGTGTTCTTTTGCTTTATTTGTCTTCTTTATTTTCGTTAGTTGGTTCATCTTCATATGCATCCAAGTTGATTTGGTCATTGACCATTTTTGCATTGTGAAGATCAGTACTTACCATTGAACTGGAGATTCCCCATCTGTAGAAGATTAGAGAAACAATGATGATAACAACGAAGTCTAAAGGATATGGAATCCAGTTTTGACCACCAAATGGGGTAGAACCTACGTATGACATCACTGAGATAAAGATTAGGTAACCAATCATCCAGAAACTTCCGGCAAATTGGTTCTTAGTCTTGCTCCAGTTAGTTTTCCATTCGAAGTAGAAGTAGAATGGTAGACCCAATAGAATTACGATAATAACCTTTACAGTTGTAGGCCACATTGCCCAGTAAGCAGCTAAACTAGCTAATACAAAAGCAAATGGTGCCATAAATTGTAGCATTCTCATACGGATTGGACGCTTAAAGTTAGGTGCCATCTTTCTCAATGATGTTACAGTAACAGGACCTGTTAAGTAAGCAATCAAAGTAGAAGTAGAGATAACACTAGCGAGTGTACCCCAACTTCTAAATAAAGCAACTAATAGCACACTGATAATCATGTTAACGACCATCGCAATTCGAGGGATACCCCAACGAGAATTAATTTTACCTAAGAATTTAGGCATATGTTCATTTTCAACCATTGCAGCAAGAGTACGACTTGTTTGAGCAACGAATGATACCCCAGTACCGAATGGTGAAATGAATGCATCAAAGTATAGCAATACAGCTAACCAGTGTAGACCTAACATAATCGCTAAGTCGGCAAATGGAGATTCAAAGTTAATTCCATGCCAACCAACTTTGGCTAGCACTGATGGTTCAACGGCACTAATAAATGTGAATTGTAGTGCAACGTAGATAACGATACTGATTGCAAGTGAGATTGTAATACCTAATGCGATGTTTCGCTTAGGGTTCTTGATTTCTTTTCCCATGTTAATAACTACTTGGAATGCATTGTATGAGAAGATGATCCCGGATGCAGTAGTTGCTGAGAAAATAGCGGCACTACCATAAGGCATGAAACCTTGTGAAGTGAAGTTTCCACTGTGGAAACCTGACAAGATTAACATAATGATAGTAAGTAGCGGAATTCCTAGTTTGAAAATTGAAATAAAACTAGTGAATCTGGCTAGTAAATTAACAGACCAATAATTTAATAGCGTGAAGACTAATATGAAAAGAAAAACGACAAATAAACCTAGATTAGAAATTTCTCCATTAATTAGGAATCCGTGAGTCCAGTGAGCCCATTTCCAAGGCCATGAACCCATGTATTGAGTAGCCGCAACGGCTTCAATTGGGATCAAAGTAACTAATGAAACCCAGTTTGACCAGGCAGCAATAAATCCTAATAATGACCCGTGGGTGTATTGAGCATACTTACTCATTCCACCACTTTCGGGGAACATTGAACCTAATTCGATGTAGTTAAAGGCGATTGAAGCAATAACAATGGCACCGATAACCCATGAGATAATGGCAGCTGGTCCAGCAACACGAGAAGCCTCCCATGAACCGAACAACCAACCAGAACCAATAATGGAACTAAGTCCTAACATTACAATTTGAAATAAACCTACTTTTCTTGATTTCTTATTTTTTTTCATAAAACTCCTTTCATGGTCTTTGAGTATACTAACAAAAAACACTTTGCATGTAAAATGTTTAAAGACCTGTCATGGCAAAGCTTTTGGTGCTTATCGGGCATAATAATAGCGTTTGTTAGCACTTAAAATTTATTAAAAAAAGTGTGATATTGTTGATAATTTTTGATTAATATTCGCAAATTTCAATCACATTGTTTTCTGGATCATTTATGAAAATTGAGTTCATCATACCGTTAGCGCCCTTAATTTTTTTCGGACAGTCAATGATTTTGACCCCATAATTGGCAAGATGTGAGCTTAAATCATTTAATGAATCCTTCACAATGATGCAGAATTTAGCTGAACCCGCAGTAGGATTTTCCGGGACGTTATCATCGCTATCATTTTGAAGGAAGATTAGTTTTTGTTTTCCTAATTGAAATTCTAACTTAGTGTCAGTCATTTCAATGATAGGTAAATCTAAAACTTCATGGTAAAAACGCATGCAAAGTTTTAAATCAGCGGCAAAGATGGTTATATTATCAATATCTTTTACCTTCATTATGATCATTCCTTTGTTTTTATTTATCTAATTAATTATACCATTGTCGAAATAAAATATTGTTTAAATATCTCTAAAGACGCCGAAAAATTGACGTTGATGGCAAAAATATGTTAATTTTATAATTATATATAAGTACGGTAGAAAGAGGAGAATATGAATTGGCCTTATTAGATGTAAAAGATATAAGCATGGGCTTTGCTGATAAGATGCTATACGATGAAGCAAGTTTCACTTTGAATAAGGGTGAACACATGGGAATCGTTGGCCAAAATGGAGTGGGTAAATCAACTCTAATTAAGATTATCACTGGAGTGGAATTACCAATTTCCGGTTCAGTTAAATGGCAAAACAACGTCAGCGTTGGATACTTGGATCAATACGCTGATATTCCAGAAGGAATGACATTGATTGATTTCTTACATACTGCTTACCAAGATTTATATGATAAATCTAAGCACATGCAAGAACTATATGAACAATACGCAGAAAACTTTGATGATAAGTTATTAACGCAAGCTGGACGGATTCAAGAAGAATTAGAAGCTAATAACTTCTATGACATTGAAACTGAAATTGAACGAGTAATCACTGGTTTAGGTTTAGATGATGTCAAAAGAGATCAACAAATCACTAACATGTCTGGTGGGCAACGTTCAAAGATTATCCTTGCGAAATTGATCTTGGAAAATCCAGATGTAATTCTTTTGGATGAACCTACTAACTACCTTGATGTGGCACACATTGCGTGGCTAGAAGATTACATCAATGGGTTCGAAGGTGCAGTCATGGTAATTTCCCATGATTATGATTTCTTGGAAAATGTTACGAACTGTATCGTCAACATCGCATTCGGTAAGATTACCAAGTATCGTGGTGACTTTAAGTCAGCTATGAGACAACGTGCTGAACGTGAAATGGTTCAACAAAGAGAATACGATAAGCAACAAGTAGAAATTGAAAAAGCCAAAGCGTTTATTCGTAAGAATAAGGCTGGTTCAAAATCTACCATGGCTAAATCAAGAGAAAAGATGTTATCACATATGGAATTGGTTGATCCACCTTCGACTAATATTCATGCATCATTTAATTTCCCATACGAAGATACTGGTTCACAAAATGCATTGGTGGTTGATGAACTATCAGTTGGTTATGATAAACCATTATTAAAACCAGTTAGTTTCTCAGTGAATACTGATGAAAAGGTTGGTTTCCAAGGATTTAATGGGGTGGGTAAATCTACTCTAATCAAGTCGATTTTAGGTTTATTAAAACCAAAGGGTGGAAAAGCAACATTCTCACCATCAGCTAAAGTCAGCTACTTCAGTCAAGATTTAGTTTGGAGCAACAATAATGAAACACCAATGCAAATTATCCAAAATAAGTTCCCTAAATTGGAACAAAAAGAAATTAGAACTAAGTTAGCTAAGTGTGGCTTAGACGCTGCTAACGCTTCTAAGCCAATTGGCGAACTATCTGGGGGAGAACAAACCAAGGTTAAGTTAGCGATGCTAGAATTTACACCATCTAATTTCTTAATCATGGACGAACCTACCAACCATTTGGATGATGAAACCAAAGAATCATTAAAGCATGCAATTAATAATTTCCCAGGAAACGCAATTATCGTCTCCCATGAAACTAGTTTCTATAATGGACTAGTCGATAAGGTCTTAGATGTTGAAAAACTTAGTCTAAGAGATGCCGATGAGATTGCCAAAGCCCAAGGTCAAGTTAATAACTAAAACAAAAAAGACTAGTTGATTATCAACTAGTCTTTTTTTACTATATAAAGTTACCTGGTTCGTCAGCATAATCTTCTAAGAAGTTTTTGGCATCACCATAGGTTGCGAATTGACTGACGATGGAGATGTCAGGGCGATGCGAACGGTCGCTGCGGTGGGTTACTTGTTTAACTAAAAAGTATTCTTTGATTTCGTCTAATGGCTTTTCTTCGTTATTACGGACATATAGTTGTAGGTAAATGTGTTGATCTGAAAAGACCAGTTCACGTTTCGCTAACTTAATGTAGTTCTTAGAATTAAGTTGTGATTGACGAGGATGTTTTTCCGCCAATGCATTGTCGTTTTGACAGAAGTAAACCGCAAACCAATAAACGTTTAATAAGAATAGTGCTAAGGCGAAACAATTTCTAAATAATGTTGGCCAAAACACTGATTGTGTACTTAGCGCTTTGGCATCCATAATGAATTTGAAGTCGATTAAACTTTCTAGGTTCGTAGCTAATAAACAAACTGTGAATACGATAATCCATACATATTTGTATAGTTTAATTAACTGCCTGAAAAAATTGCGGTGTAAATTATCTAAATAGCGATGATGCATTGATGCTTCAGATACTAAGAATAAGATAATAACAGTAATTAAACAAATTAGTGGGATTTTATAACTAGTAATTAAGTAGAAAACACTTAATAAGAAGTTGTTCATAGCAGGGGTTAGAAATGATGGGACACGATACCCAAATACTTCAAGGACAACAAGGATAATTGCGCCTTCTCTGAATAGATTGATGAATCGTTCCACGCTATTACTGTTGGTTCGATTCATGACGATATTATAAACATTTTGCATAGTATTTGAACTCCTTTATTCAATACCTTATTTATACCACGAAAAACTTAAAAAGATATAAAAAAAAGACCCATTGGGTCTTTTTTAATAGATTCTTAAACAATCATTATTTGTTAAAAGTATCGCTTTCAACTTCACGAATGAAAGTTGCTAGGTGATCGTAGTAAACTGGCGCGTTATCAATCATGTGGTGATGACCAGCGTTTGGAGTTGAAACGAATTGGGCGTTTGGAATCATTTCAGCCATACGTTTACCAGTTTCAACAGGCATTGATTCATGTTCACCGAAAGTAACTAGGGTAGGGACATGGTTTTCTGATAAATGATCAGTGTTGTGCCATTCACCTAACTTACCAGTGATAACAAATTCATTGTCACCTTGGAATTCATTGTAGATGTCAGTGTTTGAAACGCTGATTAAATGTTCTAGTTTTGAAGGTTGCTTCCTATCAATGTATCCCTTGTTTAGTTGGTCAACATCGTTTTGGTAACGTTCGTTATCGTAATCGTTGCTAGCTTCACATTCCTTCATGAATGCTAATTCTTCAGGTGAGAATTCTTTTTCACGAATTTCATCTAAATGCTTAGTGTAGTCATCGATTTCATCAACCATTGAAGAAATGATGGCACCCTTTAGATGGTCACCATATTTTTGGGCGTATAGTTGAACTAATACACCACCCCATGATTGACCAATTAAGTAGAAGTCGTCTAAGCCAAGCTTTTGACGAACTTCTTCAACTTCGTCTACGTAGTAGTCGTAAGTTAGGATTTTTTTAGCAACTTCAGGATCTGAGAAGTCAGGAGTATCTGAGTACCATGAACCTAATTGGTCATAGTATGATACGGCAACGTCTAGTCCTTGTTTCTTTAATTGATCTGCAGCATCTTCCCAGTATTCGTGGTTTCCACCAGGGCCACCATGTAATGCTAGTAGGTTGATCTTACCTTCTCCAGAAGTGTGAGTCCATAAATGGTATCCGTTATCTAAAGTAATAATTTTTGTTTGTTGCTTCATCTCAATACCTCATTTCATTTTAATCATATTCTAATATTAATCTTTATTGACTGGTAGTTCAATAGTAGAATTTTCCAAATTAATGGTGTATTGAACATCTTGATTACCACGAATACTCTTATCAAAGTCTGTTGCATAGATGATTACAGCTAGTTGATGACCAGCTTTGACACGATATACATTTGGTTGTAAATCAAATTCGATGTCATAGAAATGACCAGCTTCCAATTCTGATACTTGGTAAGCATTATTTCTATTTTGCATATTGATATGACCTTCGGCTACTTTCTTGAATGGTGACTTTGCTTTTTCAAATTTAAATTCACGAAGGTAATCTTCACGCCATAGGTATCCTAAACTAATTCGTTTGTTATCAACTGGAAGTGGGTTAGCACTTAGACGATAGTCTTCACCTAGATCAACTAATTGGGCACTTAACATTCCAAAGTTTTGAGAAGAAGCGGCGTTGATTTTAATACGCGCGCTTCCGTTTAAGGTGATATCGTTGTCTAGTTTGTCTAACTTGAAGATAACACGATTATCAGTCATTGTAGATTGACTATCACCTAGTACTAAGTCATGTTGCCATTGTTTAGCATTCTGACAGTACTTGTTAAAGTCATCGTCGGATAGATTATCTTTGAATGATACTTGGTTATTTTCAACTCTAGTACCGTCTTCAGGAGTACCTAAGCTAACTGATTCAACGTTTTCACGACCGTCAAAATCGTCTACTTCATACCAGCTTTGTTCTGAAGCGTTATCTTGAACTAAGATATTTGGAATTAAGTTGTCGGCATCATTTTCGACTTCTAATAATTTGTTGGTAAACCACAAGTTCACCATTTCAGAGAAATCAATTGATTGAAAAGCATTGATGTAGATGTGTTGGCCTTGGTGTAAAATCATTTTTTTGCTGATCTTAAGTGGGGCTACTGCTTTCCAAATATTAGCAACGTTGATTGGTTTAACGTTTTCGTCATTTAGTCCATGGATGAAGAACATATCAGCCTTAATCTTCTTGGCATCATTTAAGTAATTACGAGCGTCCCAAAAGGCATTGTAATCACCAGTTTCACGGTCTTGTCCTTCAGTAATAGCTTTTAGTTGCTTATCCCAAACTTCCTTATTCTTGATGGCTTCTGCTGCTGATTTTTGACGACTGTAAGTTTCAACAGCTAAGACGTCAGCATCTTCACCTTGGAAACCACCGGGAGCCATCACTAGACCATTTTCACGGTAGTAGTCGTACCAATTAGAAATTGCCGCTTCAACTAGGCAGGCTTTTAGGCCTTCGACACCAGTGGTGGCTGCAGCAATTTGAAGGGTACCTAGGTATGATCTTCCAGACATGGCAACGTTGCCGTTTGACCAGTAAGCTTCAATTTGGTTGTTATCGAATTTATTAGTAAAAGCAACGCGATTACCAGCTAACCATTCGATCACAGCAGTAGCTGAAATAGTTTCGCTAGCATCACCAGTAGTTCTAACACCATCAGATTCGTAAGTGCCGACACCTGCAGAGTAGACGATTGCAAAACCACGAGCTAGTAAGTAATCATTTAAAGTGTATGATTGTTCACGGCTAAAAGTTTGTTCAGCTTTTCTAGTTTTACCTTCGACTTCACGAGGTGCTGGTAAATCAACGCTTTCTTTCGTACTTAATTCAGAAAGAGAAGTTTGGTTAGGAGTCTTATGTTTTAATCCATAATTAACGTTATGAGTTAATTTTTCACCGTCAGCATCATTAGTTCCTTGGTTGTAAGGACTAGCAGTTAAGATGGCTGGTACTTTTTGTTTATTACTTTCTTTTGGACGGATAATTTCGGCTTTTAGTAAGTCTAGTTTGCCGTCATGATCAGTGTCTAGCGGTGCTTCAACATAGACCACTTCACGAATTAAGTTACTAGTATCGTAAACAGGCATGGATTTACCATTGAAAATTAATGGCTTATCAAATGAATTGTAGTTTTGCGCGAAGTAACCTTCGTTAGCTAAATCATCAATCAAAGTAATACCATGCTTAGTTCTAGTATTTAATAGTAGGTACCAAGCACAAGTAACGTCGTATAGATTCATCGGATCGTTAACGTCAGCGATTGGTAGGCTTAAAGTTTTCATCTTAGTAATTGAGTTATCAATTAAAAAGTCTTCGCCAACTTCAAAGTGAAGTAATTGAAGGGCAATATTATAGAAAGCAATTTTTGATAGTGGTGCGTTTTTATCTAAATATGTTAGAGCATCTTCTTCAAAACTAGCCATCATTTGAGAAATCTTTTGGCCTCTAATAGCGATGCTTTGTGAATCTAGAAAAGCAGTCATTAAGAAGTGCTTTAATAAAGCGGATGGATTGTCGATCTTGTCAGTTTCTTCGTCTAAGAAATGAATAGAACGTAATTCTTTTTGTGCAATTTTTAAATTGTATTTGGCAATTGCATATTGGTGATTTTTCATAATCATCCTCCTAACGTATATGTATGGCTTCATTATATCAGATTCCAAATAAAATCAAGAAAGTGATTGATGAAAAACTTAATATTGTCCCTGCAAGGTGCTATAATAATTACAAATTATTGTGGAGGGATTATTATGACAACAGAAATTGATGGTGGGGCAATTGTTTATCGCGTTGTCGATAATCAACCGGTTTATTTATTAGAAAAAAGTGCTACTAGTGACTTTTGGGGTTTTCCTAAGGGCCACGTTGAAGGTAGTGAAACATTGGAACGAGCGGCCATTCGTGAAATTAAAGAAGAAACCGGGATTGATGCGCAAATTGATACAACATTTAGCATCGATGCCGAGTATGACATGAAAAATGGTCATCATAAAGTTATCACTTTCTATACTTCTGAAGTTAATAGTGATAAAGTAACGCTACAACCAGAAGAAATTAGCGATTATGTCTGGGCACCTTATGAAGAGGCAAGAAACGTAATTACGTACGATAACCTAAAACAAGTTTTAGACAAGACTAATCAATATATTGTAGAAAAGCTGGGATAGCCAATGAATGAACAGAAGCTAATTGTGATAACCGGTCCCGCGGGAAGTGGGAAGACTTCCATTCGGGATTATGTGATTGAAAAATATCATGCGGGGAAAGTGATTACACATACTACTCGTAAACCACGTTGTAATGAACAAAACGGAATCGATTATTATTTTGAAACTCCAGAATCATTTCAAAAGCTCCACCTATTAGAACAGGTGGAATATTCACATGCCCATTATGGGTCTTCATTAGAAGGGGTAAATGAAGCATGGCAAAAGGCACCGATTGCAACCATTGTATTAGATACCCTAGGGGCAGCCACTTATAAGAAGCAATTGGGTGATTGCGTTGATGTGTGGTTCGTACAAGTTAATGATCCAATCATCTTAAAACAACGTATGATTGACCGTGGTGATGACATTACTAAGGTGGAACAAAGAATTGCCAGCAATGAATACAAACGAGATATTCAAATTCCAGATGAACTAAAAGATTTTGCAATTATTATTGAAAATAACGACTGGCAACAAGCTCAAGCTCAAGTCGATAAATTGATGTAAAAAAGACCTAACAAAACGTTAGGTCTTTTTCTTTTATATTAATCTGATAATCGCTAGTGAAATAATTCCCACAATCACTACCACTAATAAACTTTTAGAAATAAATGCAGCCAGTACACTTGGAATTGATGCTAAGAAATTTTCCCAGTTAATGGTGGGAAGACTACCTAAATGTTGGTGAAATAATGAAGTGAACCATAGACTTGCCATGATGACAATTGGTACAAAGCTTAAGTATTCTTCAACTGGTTTAGATAGTTGGAATTTCTTTAATAGTACAAATGGAATTACTCGAGATAACCAAGTAACAATGGTACAACCGATGATGGTTAATAATACGAAATTAAAAGAAGGCATGTTTGATAATCACTCCCATCGCACAAGTAATTAATGTCACGATTAAGATTAATAGACTACTTGGAATAAAGATTAAGCCTAAGTAAACCATTAATAGGGTGAGAATAATCATAACTAATTTTAATTTTTTATCCATATTATTGTCTGCAGTAAATTGTAAATATAACAACCCGATGAACATCGCGATAATCGCAAAGTCTAACCCAATCGCATAAGGATTATGAATAAAGCTACCTAACAATGCACCGACGCCTGAAGCAGCAGCCCAGGTAAAGTAAGAAACGATGTTGGCGGCATTGAACCATTCAAATGATAATTGATGGTTTGTGTAGTTTAGTTTATTCATACCTAATGCAAAACTTTCGTCGGTTAAAAAGGAACCAATTAAAATATTTTTCAACATTGAATCTTGTTTGAAATATGGTGCAGTCGTAATACTCATTAATATCATTCTGGAATTAACTAAGAAAATCGTCAGAATGATTGAGAAAATTGGACTTTTTAGGGCTAACATCGAAACTAAGATAAATTGCGCTGATCCAGCATAAACGGTTAGTGACATGATAGTCACCCACAATGGATTAAATCCGAGCGCTTTTCCGATAATCCCGAAAGCCAAACCAATTCCGATGTAGCCAAACATCGTGGGGATGCTTTCGAAAATTGCAGTTTTAACAGTCAGTTGATTATTAATACTGTACACATCCTTTATATATTATTCGTTGGTAACGATAAAATCTTTAAAACGATCACTGTCGACAGCTGTTAATTCAGCTTGGATTTGGGTTCCGTCAGCGACATATTCAGTGCTAATCACATTAGCGTTAGTGTTTAAGTAATTGACAATTTCACCTTTATTAAAAGGAATTAAAAATTCGTTAATCACGTAATCATTGTAACTATTTTCTTTAATCACATTTACAAGTTCGTCAATGGAATCATCTTCTAATGCAGCAATGACTAAGTTATCACCGGCACGTTGAGGACGAGGCTCATCCAAGATATCAGCTTTGTTGAAGACGGTAATCATTGGGATGTTTTCAACACCAATTTCTTTTAATGTTTGTTCAGTTGTCTTCATCATTAATTCTTTATTTTCGTCAGATTCATCAACTACTTGGACTAATAAGTCGGCGTTAGCTGCTTCAGCTAATGTTGATCTGAATGCTTGCACCAATTGATGCGGTAACTTACTTACGAAACCAACAGTATCAGATAGTAACATCGTCTTATTATCTTCGAAAATTAGCTTACGAACACTCGTATCTAGAGTCGCGAATAACATGTTTTTAACCATGACTTGTTTTTCGTTATTTTCACCGTAACGATTAACTAGTTGATTCATAATAGTGGATTTACCAGCGTTGGTATATCCAACTAAGGCAACGGTCGGAATTGATTTAGAATCACGTTGTTTACGTTGAGTTAAGTCAGACTTTTGAATATCTTTTAACTCTTGTTTGATATGCGCGATATCTTTTTCAATTACACGACGGTTTAATTCGATTTTAGATTCACCAGAACCTCTACTGGTAAATCCACCACCACCACTACCAGTTTGTTGGTCTAGTCGTTGACTAGCGCTGGTATGTAAGCGGGGTAGTTGATATTGCAATTTAGCAAGCTGTACTTGTAGTTTGGCTTCATGTGTTCTGGCACGGTTAGCGAAGATTTCTAGAATTAAACCAGTTCTATCGATGATTTTAGTTTCGACAGCTTTTTCTAAGTTTCTAATTTGACTAGGTGATAATTCATCATTAACGATTACCATGTCTGCATCGTGTTCTAAAACACTTAGTCGTAATTCTTCAACTTTACCTTTTCCAAAGTAAGTAGCCCTGTCTGGATGGTCTAACTTTTGAACCAAACGATCTACTACATCTAAATTGTTAGCTTCCGCTAGAGCGGCCAATTCAGTCATAGAATATTCGAATTGTTCATTATCTAAGTTCAAACCAATGATAATGACTTTTAAGTTTTCTGTATCCATTCGCGTCCCTCCAATTCATTTCATTCATTATAACATTAATGAAGGTCTTATCTGGAATCTTTAATAAGAAGTTATATGAAATATTAGATTTATTTTAATAAACTCCAATTGTATAAAATGAGCATTATTAAAATATGTTAAGTATAAACCAAAATCAGTGATATCAATGCTCTTTATTTAATTATTGTGTACTTTTTTTCAACTAAATTAAAATTAAATTAGAAAAAGTCTTGCAATTTATCATAAAAGGGTGGTATTATTTTCACAATCCTTATTAAGAATAATCATTTCTTATTAATTGAAATTGGGGGTATTGGAAATGAAATTTAGATCCGTAGTAAAGCTAGGGATTGTAGGTGCAGCATCTGCATTCCTATTAGCAGCTTGTGGTAACTCATCAAAGGAATCTACAAGCAAGTATATTAACTGGCAAGAAAATTCACAATTGCCTACTTTGGATGCCTCAAAGGCAACCGACACTGTTAGTTTTGGTGCATTAAACAATAGTAATGAAGGACTATTAATCAATGCAGCTGACAACAAGGTTAAGCCTGGGGTAGCTGAAAGCTACACTGTTTCAAAAGATGGAAAGACTTACACTTTCAACCTAAGACATTCAAAATGGAGCGACGGTAAAGCTGTTACTGCTAAAGATTTCGTTTATGGTTGGCAAAGAACTGTAAATCCTAAGACTGCATCACAATACTCATACCTATTCTCAGATGTTAAGAATGCTGATGCAATTGGTAAGGGTCAAGCTCCAGTATCATCATTAGGTATTAAAGCCGACGGTGACTACAAGGTTGTTGTTACATTAGACAAACCACAAAACTACTTCAAGTACTTAGTAACTATGGCACCATTCTTGCCACAAAGCGAAGCAGCCGTTAAGAAATTCGGTTCAGCTTACGGTACTACAAGTAAAGACATGGTTTACAACGGACCATTCAAGATTGAAGGATGGACTGGTACAAACAACTCATGGACTTTAGTTAAGAACAAAGACTACTACAATGCAAGCAAGATTAAAGTTGCTGGTATTAAGTTCAATGCTCAAAACGATTCAAACACTTCTGTAAACCAATACGAAACTGGTTCATTAGACGAAGCAGTTCTATCAGGTGCACAACAAGTTGGTAAGTACAAGGGTACTAGCGAATACCATGCATTGAAACAAGCATCAACTTTCTACATTGAATTAAATGAAAAGAAAGATCCAATGTTTAAGAACGCTAACATCAGAAAAGCTATCTCACTAGCAATTGACCGTAAAGAATACACTGGTAGCACTTTAGGTGACGGTTCAATTCCTGCTGTAGGTTACGTATCACCAGGTATGTCAGAAAGAAATGGTAAAGATTTCACTGCTGACGCTGGTACTACAACTGGCGTTTCATACAACTTAGCAGAAGCTAAGAAGTTATGGGCTAAGGGTCTAAAAGAAGTTGGTAAGAAGTCTGTAAGCCTATCAATCCTATCAGATGACACTGATAACGGTAAGAAGACTACTGAATTCCTACAAACTGCTTTAGAAAAATTACCTGGTCTAAAGATTTCATCACAAAACATTCCATTCAAGCTAAGATTAGCTCATTCACAATCTGGTCAATTTGACATGGTAGTAAGTGCGTGGGGCGCTGACTTCCCAGATCCAATCTCATTCTTAGAATTATTTACTACTGATGGTTCATACAACAATGGTAAATGGTCAAACGCTAAGTATGACGAACTAATCAAGAACGCTGACGGTAAAGATGCAAACGATGCAGCTAAACGTTGGGATGACATGGTTAAAGCAGAACAAGTTCTTATGAGCGACCAAGGAATTATTCCTCTATACCACTCAGTACAATCACGTGTTATCAAATCTCGTGTAAGTGGTGTTCAATTCTTCCCTACAGGGTCTCCATACGACTTTAGAGATGCTAAAATCACAAACAAATAGTTAAATATTTTATAATTTTTGAAATATAATTGAGGAGAGTTTTAGGTTTTGACTATAATAATATTAGTCGGACTTAAAACTCTTCCGTACATAAAAGGAGAAAACCACTCCTAAGATTGCGAGGAATAAAAATATGGTTAAGTATCTGTCAAAAAGAATTTTTTATCTTATATTGACACTATTTATCGTTGTGACCGTTACGTTCTTCTTAATGAAGATCATGCCAGGAACACCTTTAGCTAATGAAGCTAAATTGTCTGTAGCAGAACGTAATATGGTATTGAAGCAATATGGTCTAGATAAACCACTATGGCAACAATACATTAGTTACATCGTTAATGCTGTTCAAGGTAACTTTGGGACTTCATTCCAATTTAGTGACCAACCAGTTTCATACTTGATTACTAGTCGTATGGGACCATCACTAATTATTGGTTTACAAGCTATGGTTGTGGGTGTGTTAGCAGGGATTGTTGTTGGTGCTATTGGTGCCATCAAGAAGAGTACTTGGGTTGACACATCAACTACAATTATTTCAATTCTAGGAATTTCAATTCCCTCATTCGTGTTCTCAGTTCTATTGCAATATGTAATTGCTTTGAAGTGGGGACTACTACCAATCGCGGGTTGGGGTGGATTTGCATACACAATTCTACCTACACTTGCGCTTGCCGCAATGCCTTTAGCCGAATCAGCTCGTTTTATGAGAACTGAAATGGTGGACGTATTAAGTTCAGACTATATTGAATTAGCACGTGCAAAAGGTCTAAGTAAGTTTGGGATTATTTATCACCATGCACTTAGAAATAGTTTGATTCCGTTGGTTACAATCATTGGACCATTGGCAGTTAACATTATGACTGGATCACTAGTTGTTGAAAACATCTTTGCGATTCCAGGTATTGGAGAACAATTTGTTAACTCCGTTTTAACTAATGATTACCCAACCATCATGGGACTAACAATTATGTATTGTTTCCTATTATGTGTGGTTCTATTAATCACTGACATTGTTTATGGATTAATTGACCCTCGAATCAGAATTGCGGGAGGTAAGAACTAATGGCAGATAAGACAAAAGAACTACCACAAGATGCCTTTGAAATGTTATCTGATGGAGCTCATTTAGATAACGAAAAAATTGCCGCTCCTTCATTAACTTTCGTAAAAGATTCATGGCGTCGTCTAAAGAAAAACAAAGCAGCGATGATTTCGCTATACATTTTAATTTTCCTATTTGTTGTTTCATTTGGATCAGCATTATTCCCATCAATTAGAAATATTGCTACTCATCCAACATTAAACAACTTACCACCACGTATTCCTGGAATCGACATTCCTGGTTTTAACGGAACTTTAGTTCAAGGTGGAAATCGTATTAACGCCTATACTGGCTCTGCAGCTAACCATTACTTCTGGTTAGGTAGTGACTACTTAGGTCGTGACTTATTCGCAAGAACATTATATGGAACTCGTATTTCATTAATCATTGCGGTTGTTGCCACATTCTTCGATTTAACTATCGGGGTTGCCTACGGAATTATTTCTGGATGGATTGGTGGTAAGGTTGATACTTTCATGCAACGTGTAATTGAAATTCTACTTTCAATTCCTAACTTAGTTGTCATGATTTTATTACTATTAGTATTAAAACCAGGTATCGGCGCAATCATTATTGCGATTGCATTCTCTAGTTGGATTAACATGGCGCGTTTAGTTCGTGCGCAAACACTTGAACTAAAGAACCAAGAATTTGTGTTAGCCGCTAGATCATTGGGTGAAAGCTCATTGAAGATTGCATTCAAACACTTATTACCAAACTTAACATCTGTAATTATCATTAATACAATGTTTACAATTCCAAGTGCTATTTTCTTCGAAGCATTCCTATCATTTATTGGTATCGGGGTTCCTGCTCCAGCTGCTTCATTAGGTACTTTGATTAGTAACGGTCAAAAGTCATTCCAATTCCTACCATATCAAATGTGGGTACCAGCCATCGTGCTTTCATTATTAATGATTGCATTTAACATTTTAGGTGATGGTTTACGAGATGCCTTTGATCCTAAATCAAGAGAGTAGGTGACTAGAATGGAAAACAATGAAAACATATTAGAAGTAAGAAACCTATCTATTAACTTCCAAACCTACGCTGGAACAGTTCAAGCAATTAGAGATATTAGTTTTGATTTAAAGAAGGGTGAAACCCTAGCAATCGTTGGGGAATCTGGTTCTGGTAAATCAGTAACAACTAGAAGTATCATGGGGTTAAACGCCTCAAATGCTGATGTTGTTAGTGGAAGTATTAATTTTAAGGGTGAAGACATCCTTGAAAAAAGCGAAAAAGAATTAGGTCAATTACGTGGTAAGAGTATCGCGGAAATCTTCCAAGACCCAATGACTTCATTGGATCCAACTATGAAGATTGGTCGTCAAGTTGCTGAACCACTAATGATCCACCAAGGTTTAAGTCGCGAAAAAGCGATGGAAAAAGCCTTGGAAATGCTAAAACTAGTGGGTATCACTAATGCGGAAGAACGTATTAATGACTATCCATACCAATTCTCAGGTGGGATGAGACAAAGAATTGTGATTGCAATTGCTTTGGTTAACTACCCTGAAATCTTAATTGCTGATGAACCTACTACTGCTTTGGATGTTACAATCCAAGCTAAGATTCTACAATTAATGAAAGAATTGCAACAAAAGATTAATACATCAATCATCTTCATCACTCATGATTTGGGTGTTGTTGCTGGAATGGCTGATCGTGTTGCCGTTATGTATGCAGGTAAGATCGTAGAATATGGAACTGTTGATGAAATCTTCTACAATCCAAAACACCCATATACTTGGGGGCTATTAGGTTCAATGCCTACTTTAGATACTAATGAAGATGTATTACCTTCAATTCCAGGAACTCCTCCTGACTTATTGGAACCACCTGTAGGTGATGCCTTTGCTGCTAGAAATAGTTACGCATTAAAGATTGATACAATCGAAGAACCACCTTTCTTCAAAGTGTCAGATACTCACTATGCCGCAACATGGTTGTTAGATGAACGTGCACCTAAGGTGACACCACCAGCAGACATTGTAAAACGACAAGAACACTTTAAGAACCGTAATCAAACACAAGGATAGGTGGTGAAAGTATGTTAGATAAAGATGCACCCAAGATTTTAGAAGTTAAAAACTTAAAACAATACTTTAATGTTGGTAAAAAAGAAGTTGTTAAAGCCGTCGATGACATTACTTTCAATGTTTATGAAGGTGAAACGTTCGGACTAGTTGGAGAATCTGGTTCTGGTAAAACCACTACTGGACGTGCCATTAGTCATTTATATGAACCAACTGATGGCGAAATCATCTTTGAAGGCAAAGATGTTTCCAAATTAAAAACTAAAGCGCAAGAAAAAGAATTTAGAAGCGACATCCAAACTATTTTTCAAGATCCATATGCTTCTTTAAACCCCCGTATGAAGGTTAAAGATATCATTGCTGAAGGTATTGATATTAACCATCTTGCTAAGGATAAAGCAGACCGTGATCGTCAAGTGGAAGAATTATTGGAAACTGTTGGTCTAAATAAGGAACATGCTAACCGTTACCCACACGAATTTTCAGGTGGACAACGTCAAAGAATCGGGATTGCTCGTGCATTAGCAGTTAAACCTAAGTTTATTATTGCTGATGAACCAATCTCTGCTTTGGATGTTTCTATTCAAGCACAAGTAGTTAACTTACTAAAAGATTTACAAAAGAAACGCAAATTAACTTACCTATTTATTGCCCATGATTTATCAATGGTTAAATACATTAGTGATCGTATTGGGGTTATGCACTATGGTCGTATGTTAGAAATTGCTGACGCTGACGAACTATACGCTAACCCATTACACGATTACACTAGAAGTTTACTTTCTGCTGTTCCGGTTCCGGATCCAGAATTTGAACGTCAACGTGAAATCGTTGATTACGATGCTAGCGTGGAAAGTGACGGTAAGGAACGTAAGTTAGTAGAAATTGCACCTAATCACTATGTTCGTGCAGCTGAAGATGAAATTGAAATGTACAAGAGTCGTCTAAAAGGTTAATTGAACATAAAAAAATAACCGTTACTATTAGTAACGGTTATTTTTATAAGAAGTTTAAACGTCTTTTGAAACGTTGTTATAGTATTCAACGGAAATTTGTTGGCCGTCTGGACTAGCAACTAATTTTGAAACACTACCGTTTTGGATTGGCACGGAAACATCAATGGAATCATCCTTAAATTGGTCAACCGCCCATCTAATGATAGTTCCATGAGCAGCGATTAATATGTTTTCACCATCGTTAGCGTTCTTAATTACTTCTTGTAATCCGGGAATAAAACGATTCAATAAATCTTCGTTGTTTTCAGCATCACCGTATGGGTCACGACTGGCGATTAAGTCAGCGGTACCACCCATACCAAGTTTTGCAATCATCTTAGGATATGAGTCGAGACCATCTGGTCCTCCGATTTGATGCCAAGCAGCATCGCCATCATTTCCTTCGAAGTAGCCAAAGTTCTCTTCACGAAAGGCCACCTTTTTGATGGGTTCTTCTAGTGATGAAGAATTTTGTGCTAATACATATTTTCCAGTATCAAATGCGCGGGGCATGTCACTTGAATAAGCGTGATCAAAATGAATTGCGCTTAGTCGTTTACCGGCATCAATAGCATCGTTAATTCCTTTCTCAGTTAAAGGTGCGTTAGCGATTCCTTGAATACGGTTATATTTATTTAAGTAAGTTTGTCCATGTCGTACAAGATAGATGTTAATCATAAAAAATCCTCCTGACATAATTATTGACTTAATTTTATCATAGATGGGGTAGTCATAAAATCAATAGAGATGAGAAGAGCTTTTCTTTCATCATTTTATGTGCTAAAATTGGTAACTAAATTTTGAAGATAGGAGCGTTGCTCGTATGTCTGATTCAATTAAAGAAACGGAACAAAAACACTTAAATCATATTTTAAGCAAAGTCGAAGTTGCAAAGGCGGAGGCTGTTAAAAAAATAAATCGTGCTGAAAAAGATGAACATGATATTAATAAGAACTTTTATAATGATGTTCGACTAAAGACTAGTACTTATTCAGGGATGATGGAAACTTCTGTTTCAATTCGTCAACAACAACAAATGTTGGAAGAAAGAGAAAACAGTTGGAAACATGCAACCCGTGAATATGACAAGCTCCAAAAGATGCAAGAAAGACCATACTTTGCTCGTTTAGATTTTGAAGAAGCGGGTGAAAATAAAGCCGAAACTATCTACATCGGTTTAGGTTCTTTTGCGGACAGTCCAGATCATTACTTAATCTATGACTGGCGTGCACCAATTTCTAGTATCTACTATGATAGTAAGATTGGTAAATTAACTTACCAAACTCCAATGGGTGAACAAACCGTTAACGTGACTTTAAAACGTCAATTCCAAATTAAAGATGGTAAGATTGAAACCATTTTTGATACTGATCAAGTCGTTGGAGATCAAATGCTTTTGGATAACCTAAATGGTAAATCCAATACTAAGATGAAGAGTATCGTTACTACCATTCAAAGAGAACAAAACAAAATTATTCGTGATACTAAGTCAGACTTACTATTCGTGCAAGGAGCTGCGGGTTCAGGTAAGACTGCTGCCGTTCTTCAAAGAGTGGCTTTTCTATTGTATCAATACAGAGGCAAGCTAAGTTCTGCTCAAGTGGTATTATTCTCACCTAACCAATTGTTTAACGATTACATTAACCAAGTGTTGCCTGAATTAGGTGAACAAAACATGGTCCAAATGACTTACTACCAATACAGTAGTTTACGTGTGCCTAAGTTTAAGGTGGAAACACTATCAGAACGTTTTGAAGAAGATAATTCTGAGGATAAGTACGTTAGAAACATCAACAATTTAAAGAACTCACTAGAATTCTTTAAAGCTGAAACTGCCTACACTAACCATTTGAATACCGAAGATATGAAGTTTAAGAACCTTAAATTCCAAGGGGATGTCTTCATTTCAAAGGAACAAATTGAAGACATCTACTACAGTTTCAATGAAAATTACAACTTAAGAAACCGACTAGATGCTACCAAGGAAAGATTAATCAAGATTTTGAACCGTCGTGTTAAATCTGAAATGAAGAAACCATGGGTAGAACAAGCCGTTCAAGACTTAAGTCGTGAACAAATTCAAGCCATTCAAAATGCTCATCCGGATGAATTTGAGAATGCGGAAAAAGAATTTGATTTCTTAGCAAGACATATTGTTATTGGTGCCTTCAAACGAATCAGATCACAAATCGTTCATGGTCGTTTTATCGGGGTTAACAATCAATTCGTCCATTTCTTAAGAAACGTACCAAACCTAATTGACTTAGCTAAGTTCAACGTTAATAAGGAAGAATGGACTCAATCAGTCGATGATTCAATCGCTCGCATGAAGAGTGGTCACATCTCAATGTCAGACGTTTCCATCTATCTATACCTATTCGACCGTATTTCTGGTAAACGTCCAAAGACAGATATTAGATATCTATTCATTGATGAAGTGCAAGATTACACTGCCTTCCAAATGGCATTTATGAAGTTTACTTTCCCACGTGCTCGTTTCACCTTACTAGGGGACTTAAACCAAGCCATCTTCACCCATGAAAACAGTCACACATTATTGACTGAACTATCAACAATGTTTGATCCAGAAAAGACTAACGTTGTTCAATTAACCAAGTCATACCGTTCAACTGAACAAATTACTGACTTCACTAAGCACATCTTAGAAGGTGGCAGTCAAATCGAATCATTTGCTAGAATTGGTGATAAACCAGCAATGCAAGTGGTTGATAATCATGAAGCAGCATTAGATAAATTAATTGCAAAAATTAATGATGATAAGCAAAAACATGATACAACTGCCATAATTGTCAAAACTTTGGCTGATGCGGTTGCATTATCCGAACAATTAGACGATATGGATGTAAAAAATACGCTTATACAGACCGAAAACCAACGCTTGGCTACAGGAACCCTAATTATCCCTGCATACCTCGCAAAAGGGCTAGAATTTGACTCTGTGGTCATGTTTGATGGGGATGACGTTCATTATGGGGATGAATCAGATCGTCAATTGGTTTACACGATTTGTACTCGTGCCATGCATGAATTAACAATTATCGCTGAAAATAAGCCAAGTCACTTGTTTGATGTGGTTCCAACAGATTTATATGATTTACAATAATTGCAATTAGTAACAGCTTAAAGTGCCTATCTATCAAGGATAGGTGCTTTTTTTATGAATAAATCGTTTAATCGGTGGTATGATGTATGTACTAATTTTTATTGAACGGGGGCGTAAAATTGGCTGATTTAATCAATTACTACGCATTTAAAAAAGATGAGTGGAAAGACTTATACAAACTACAAACAGTGCCTTTAACCAAGGATAGTCTAAAACAAATTAAGGCTTTTAATGATGAAATTTCAATGCAAGACGTGCGCGACGTCTATGTCCCAATTGTGCATTTATTAGATTTATGTACTCAAAGCTTTAATGAGTGGCAAAAGACGAAGACCCATTTCTTAGCGAAAGAAGATCGCAAAGTCCCATTTATCATTGGAATTTCCGGAAGTGTGGCCGTGGGTAAATCCACTACCGCCAGACTTCTAGAAGTATTATTGAGTCGTTACTTTCAAGATAAAAAGATTCAATTAATCACTACCGATGGATTTTTATACAATTCTGCCGAATTGAACCGTCGTCATATTATGGATCGCAAAGGTTTCCCGGAAAGTTATGACATGAAATCATTGATTAACTTTTTAAATGAAGTTAAATCTGGTAAGCCTAATGTATTGGCACCAGTGTACTCACATGACGTTTATGATATTATTCCTGATAAATTTGATGTGATTGACCAACCAGATGTTTTAATCATTGAAGGAATTAATACTTTGCAGTTGCCAAGTAATCAACAAATTTATGTTAGTGACTTTACCGATTTTTCAATCTATATCGATGCAGATGATGATTTAATTGAAAAATGGTACTTAGAGCGTTTCGAAAAGTTGATGGATACTGCATTCCAAAAGCCATCTAACTACTATTACGAAATGGCGCACAAAGATCGTCAAAAGGCGATTCAAAAAGCGAAAGATGTTTGGCAAGAAATTAATTTACCTAACCTGTTAGAAAATATAAAACCAACTAGGACTAGGGCTGACTTGATTATTCATAAGACTGATGAGCATTTAATTGACCAAATTTTACTTAGAAAGTACTAGATTTAATTTGACGCCATTAATTTTTCTCGGTATTATTAATACAATTTAATGATTGGAGAGTGAACGGTTTGGCTGAAATGGATTTATCATCATTTGATAAAATCTTGGTTCTTGACTTCGGAAGTCAATACAACCAATTAATCACCCGTCGTATTCGTGATTTCGGAGTGTACTCTGAATTAAAGCCTCATGATATGACAATCGACGAAATCAAAGATTTTAATCCTAAGGGAATTATCTTCTCTGGAGGTCCCAACAGTGTATATGCAGAAGACGCATTAACTGTGGACCCTAAGATTTTTGAAATGAATATTCCAATTCTAGGTATTTGTTATGGTATGCAACTAATGGCATATAACCTAGGTGGAGGACGAGTTGATGGAGAAGAACATGGTCAATATGGTCATGCTGACATCGACATTACTTCTGATAATGCGGAACTATTCAAGGATTTACCTAAGGAAGAACCAGTTTGGATGAGTCATGGAGACCTTGTAAGAAAGGTTCCAGATGGATTCGAAAATGTGGCAACCGCTGATGGTTGTCCTATCACTGCAATGCAAGATACCGCTAGAAAGTTCTATGGAATTCAATTCCATGCGGAAGTTAGAAATACCAAGTACGGTACTGACATCCTAAAGAACTTCGTGTTTAACGTTTGTGGCGCAGAAGCTAACTGGTCAATGAATGATTTCATCGGCTTACAAATCGACCAAATTAGAGAAGAAGTTGGCGATAAGAAAGTTATCCTTGGTTTATCTGGTGGGGTAGATTCAAGTGTTACTGGTGTTCTATTGAACAAAGCAATTGGTGATCAATTAACTTGTATCTTTGTTGATCATGGATTACTACGTAAAAATGAAGTAAAAGAAGTTATGGATAGTCTAGAAGGTAAGTTTGGTCTAAACATTATCCAAGTTGATGCAAGTCAACGCTTCTTAGACAAGCTAAAGGGTGTTACTGATCCTGAACAAAAGAGAAAGATTATCGGTAACGAATTTATTGAAGTATTCAATGAAGAAGCTCTTAAGCTAAAAGATGTTGATTTCTTAGCACAAGGTACTCTATATACCGACGTGATTGAAAGTGGTACTAACACTGCTGAAACTATCAAGTCTCATCATAATGTTGGAGGTCTTCCAGAAGACTTACAATTCAAACTAATTGAACCAGTTCGTTCATTATTTAAAGACGAAACTAGACGTTTGGGTGAAGAAATGGGGATGCCAGATTACTTAGTATGGCGTCAACCATTCCCAGGTCCAGGTCTTGGAATTCGTGTTATTGGTGAAGTAACTGAAGATAAGTTACAAATCGTTAGAGATAGTGACTTTATTCTTCGTCGTGAAATCGCCGCAGCTGGTTTAGATAAAGATATTTGGCAATACTTTACTATCCTTCCTGGATTTAGAAGTGTTGGTGTAATGGGTGATGGTCGTACTTACGATTACACTATTGCAATCCGTGCCGTTAATTCAATCGATGGAATGACTGCTGATTTTGCACAAATTCCATGGGATGTATTATCTGATATCTCAACTAAGATTACTAATGAAGTAGATGGGGTTAACCGTGTAGTATACGATATTACAAGTAAGCCACCTTCGACAATTGAATGGGAATAATATTCTCACTGAAAAGAGCTCAACGTTTATGTTGAGCTCTTTTTATTTTTGTTTAAAAAATTAGAATTGCCTTAGAGGAGTATTAGATGTATTGTAAGTGATAGTGATTTTATATTGGAGGACGACGAATGGCAGAACATAAGAAATTTCTCGGACTACTATTGGTGATTATCGGTAGTGTTGCTTGGGGAGCATCCGGGACTGTCGCTGATTACATGTTTTTAACTCAACATATCCCAGTAATTTGGGTAGTGGGGGTCAGAATGATATCAGCCGGCATATTACTATTACTTACATATAAATTAATGAACCATCAATCAATTTTCATAATTTGGCATGACCGCAAAAGCATCATTCAATTACTAATTTTTTCAGTGTTTGGGATGTTAATGTCACAATTTTGCTACTTATCAGCGGTCAATTATGGGAACGCTGCAACGGCGACAGTGCTTCAATTTACAGCACCAGTCTTTATCATTGGGTATTATGCAATTACGAGAAAAAAATGGCCGATCAGATTAGACGTTATCTCGATTGTCTTAGCAGTTATCGGTACATATTTATTAGCGACTAAGGGCCATTTTGATTCACTTTCGATTTCGGCATTAGGTTTATTCTTCGGTATTGCGGCGGGAGTAGCTAATGCCAACTGTACGATTATTCCGATTGATTTATTGAATAAGTATGATGCCAAACTAGTTTGTGGATGGGCGATGATTGTCGGTAGTTTACCACTTCAACCAATCGTGATTATCAAAGCTTCGCAAATCCATTTTAGCTGGGCATTGGTGATTGAATTAGTATTCATTGCGTTGATTGGTACGATGCTAGCATATCTCTTTTACGAAGCTAGTTTGAACTATTTAAAACCAGCGGTGACAGGAACGATGGGATCATTTGAACCATTAACCGCCACCATTTTATCGATTGTCTTTTTACATATCGATTTTAATTTAATCGAAATTGTCGGGGCGGTTTTAATTTTAGGGATGGCATTATTGCAATCACTACCGAATAAAAATGAATTAATTGAGTAAAACAAAGCATTGTCTTTTGGACAATGCTTTTATTTGTAATAAAATAAAAATAAATGGAAATGAGGAGGAATTACAATGGCAAAATATGTATTTGAACCTAACCAAATTGCTGACTTAAAATCAGAATATGACGTGATTATCGTCGGTTCTGGTGCAACTGGATTAATCAGTGCAATTCAAGCTGCAGAACTAGGTTTAAAACCAGTTGTTTTTGAAAAAATGGATAAGTTAGGTGGTAATTCCACTCGAGCATCTTCTGGAATGAATGCCGCTGAAACCTATGTGCAATTAAATCACCATGTTGTCGATAGTTTTGAAGACTTTTATAACGATACATACATTGGTGGGGGTAAACAAAATAATGTCGAATTATTAAAGTACTTCACTAGTCATGCAGGATTAACTATCGATTGGCTAAAACAACATGGTATTGAGTTAGAAGATTTGACCATTACCGGTGCAATGAATACGACTAGAACGCATCGTCCTAATTCACAAGCTCCAATCGGTGCATATTTGGTAACTAGTTTCCTTCAAATTATCGAAAAAATGGGCATTGAAGTATATAACAATGTTTCTGTAGATAAGATTACTCGAGATGATGAAAAGATTACCGGCGTAGTTATTTCTGATGTTAATGGCAATCAGCATCAAGTAGCTGGAAAGGCGGTTCTGTTAGCTACTGGTGGTTTTGGTGCCAATAAAGAATTAATCGGTCAATATCGCAAAGACTTAACTATATATCGTACTACTAATCAAGAAGGGGCAACCGGTGATGGTTTAAAACTAGCCACAGATGTCGGTGCTGCTTTAGTGGATATGGATCAAATTCAAGTTCATCCAACTGTTCAGCAAGATAATGACCATGCCTTTTTAATTGGTGAAGCGATTCGTGGTGAAGGCGCAATTTTAGTTAATACTGATGGTAATCGTTTTGTGAACGAACTAGACACCAGACAAAAAGTAACTGATGCGATTAATGAACAAGCTACTAAGCATGCCTACTTAATCTTGGATGCGGAAGTAGTTAATCATGCGCCAGCAGTTCGTTTCTATGATTCAATCGGGATGGTAGTTCATGGTCAAAGCGTTGATGAATTGGCAAATAATATCGATGTTGATGCTGACAACTTAGCGCAAACAATTGATGCGTGGAATCAAGCGGTCGCAAACCATGATGATCAATTCGGTCGTAAGACAGGGATGGATCGTCAATTAAATCATCCAGACTTTATGGCAATTCATATTGCACCTGCCGTTCATTACACAATGGGTGGAATTAAGATTAACCACTATACCCAAGTTTTAAATCAAGATGATCAAGTGATTAACGGACTATTTGCAGCCGGTGAAACATCTGGTGGTTTGCATGGGAATAACCGTATTGGTGGAAATTCAATTGCTGAAACGGTCGTCTTTGGTCGTCAAGCAGGACAAAGAATCTTTAAATACATTCAAGAACAATAGGAGGACATTTTATGCATAGCGGAGAAGCAGCAGAATGGGTGGCAGCGATTGCCGAAGCACTATCAGTGGTAGTTGCTTTATTCTTGCCATACTATAACCAACATGTCGAAAATAAACGGAAATTACGCAATATTAAGATGTTAATTCGTCGAATGAGTAAAAGAGCGATGGATGGGGAAGAAGACGCCTTAGAACATTTAGGGACCATCTTAACCACCGCTTATTTAAAGAATATGAATTCTAAAACAGAAGACGTCATAAATGATGGGCAACAAATTTTAGACATTTTAAAAATGTCAAAAGGTAACCCCACTGAAGAACAACGTGAAAAGATGCGTGCATTGTTAGACGAAATTAATTCAATTTAAAAAAGGAAGCCGATTACGGCTTCCTTTTTATTTGTTGTAATATTGAATATTTCTTTGGTTAATTGGTTGGCAAGCACGGTTATTTTTACCGAACTTTTGAATAAACCAGTCGACTTGAGATTGACTGACTGTCAGTGTCGAGTTATTAATTACAATCCATTCGACACCTTCAGTAAGTGGTGGGGTCGTTAATGAACCTAGATAATGAAATCCGGTTTGAAAATCATTAATTTGATGATGGATTTTTAATGACACACTGTGGTCATGATTGCCTTCAAAATTATTAATGATGTTTTGAATGTCTGAATTAGCATTTCCTATTTGTGGGAATAGAGCGACTACGACAGTTTGACCAACGTCATTTTCGTGGACTAAATGAATTTCAATCGGATTAACTTTGCCATCAATGACGTGTTCAGCAGGCGCATGAAAATGAACTTGTTGGAAATGATAGGGACGATCAAAAATACTGGCATTCCCCATTCCAGTTAATCTAATTGTTGTGTGGTCGTCAATTTCTGTATTTAATTGATAAAACTCATCAGCATGAATTGGCATATAATCAGCAAGATGTTGATTGTCATGAGTTGATAAATTAATTGGTGATTGAATCTGACCAAAGCCGTTTCCCCAATTAGCTTGTTCATTATAATCTAACATAATAATCTTCTTTCCATATTAATATGAGTTTGTTTTTTTAATATGTTAATATAACATACATAGAAAAACAATTCGGAGGTGAAAAATTTTGCAAATCACTTGGACGAATCAAGATCAAGTAGATGCTGGAATTAAGCAGTTCTTAGGGGTTCATGGCGTTTCTCATCGGATGTATAACGACTTAAAGCAATCCGGTACAATTATGGTCAATGGTAACGAAACCAAGCTAGATTATAAATTGCAGGTAGGCGATAAAATCACGATTATCTTTCCACCAGAAGAAAGTGATGATGACGTGGCTTTTAGTGACCAACCCATTGATGTGATTTACGAAGATGATAATTGGTTAGTAATTAATAAACCGGATGGATTAACCAGTGTTCCAGGACCTGCTAACCGAGAAGATACTCTGGTAAATCGAATTAAAGGGTACTTAAAGCAACAAGGGGCGGTCGATTTAAAACCACATTTAATCACTCGATTAGACCGTTTTACTTCTGGTTTAGTATTAGTAGCTAAGCATCGTTTAGCAAATAGTTTGGCCAATCAAGAAGTGGCAGAACACAAGATTGATAAATACTATTATGCGATTGTGGCTGGCACCGGACTACCTGATCACGACATTGTTGACTTACCAATTGGGAGAGTCGGTGATAACTTTAGAAGAGAAGTGATTGACGACGGTCAAGCAGCCAAGACTGAATTTTGGGTTATTAAAACCTTTAGTGATTACACCTTAGTTAAATTAAAACTACATACTGGTCGGACGCATCAAATTAGAGTGCATATGACGGCGCTAGGCCATCCACTATTAGGGGATGAACTATACGATGGTCCGCTAGATAAAGGTATTAATAGACAGGCACTGCACGCCTATTATTTATCATTTAATGATGGAATTACCAATCAAATTAGAACGTTTGAGACTGAATTGCCAAATGATATGACAGCAGTCATTAAGGAGGAAAAGTAATGAATGAAGAAATTCATGAAGTAAAATGTTTAGTTGATAATGCACCAATGCTATCGGATGAAGGGTTTTATCTGCAAGAATTAAGCCAACCGATTTCAAATGCCGTTAAAGCTGATTACGCAAAGGCGAAGGTAACTAGTTTTATTTGTGCGCATCACTTGTTAAAATATCGTGTGAACCACGTTGATAACTTAATTAATGCCGATTTAAAACAAAGTCAAAAAATTAACCGTAAGCTAACGAGAGCGCTCCGTGATGATAATTACGACATTAAAGACGTTAATGATTCACTACAAGAAAGTTTGACTTTCGGCCAAAAGGTTTCTGACGCAGTGGCCAAATTCGGTGGTAGTTGGCCATTTATTTTCATTTTCATTGTGCTATTGATTGTTTGGATGGTAATTAATGGGATGGCGCTATTTGGTGTTCATTTTGATCCATATCCATATATTTTATTGAATTTGTTTTTAAGTTGTTTTTCAACAATTCAAGCACCCATCATTATGATGAGTCAAAATAGAGCGGCTGAACGTGACCGTTTGGATTATGAAAATGATTTCCATGTTAACTTAAAGTCAGAACATGAATTAAGAATTTTGCATGCTAAATTAGACCACTTAACACAAAATCAATTGCCACATGATTTGGAAGTCGAAAAACTACAACTAGAAATTTTAGGTGAAGTGAGAACCGAATTAGCCAAGTTACGTGAGGAAAATAGTAAACTAAAAGATAAGTTACACCAAAAGGAGAATTAAAAATGGAAGATAATATTTCATTGGGAGAACCAGTTTTTGATAAGATGATGTTCGTCTTAAAGTCACCGATTACTGATGACAACCACAAGTACTACAAATTTAATGATGAAGAAATGCAAGAAATTGCTGAAGATGTATGGGCAATGCCTGCATACATGAAAGAAGACGATGATTTTTCAATGTTCTTCATTCTAACTAAGATTGAAAGTGGTGAAACTGTTATCGCATTTTCACAAGGTGAAATGAGCGATGGTAATTTCTCATTAAGTGAACCAATGGTTTCTGGAAATGGTTTAAATGTTTTGAATTCACATGATGAAAAATCAGCTGCTTCTGTACTGCATTTTTTGAACCAAATTTCCAAAGCTAATGAGGGTGATTGGAGAATGATTGAAGACTAAAAATCATTGATTTTAAAGGACTTCTCAACATGCGTCATGATGGGCTTTGCAAGCGTTTTTGTAAAAGCCTATTTTTTTGTAAAAAAAGCTTTGCTTTTTTGAAAAATGGTGGTAATATTTTTAAGTCGCTAAAATGCTTTTAAATTTTTAAATCAAACACAAAAAGGGGGGCTTAGATCATGTTAATGAGAAGAGCACAAATCGAAGATTTTAACGCAATTGAACAAATTATTTTCGAAGGGAAGGAATTGCTCGCCAAACAGGGTGTTAACCAATGGCAAACAGGTTACCCAAACGCGGAATCATTAATGAACGATATCATCAATGGATGGACTGTCGTACTAGAAGAAGATGGCGAAATTCTAGGCACAGCAGCTGTTATTCCAGGACTAGACACTAGTTACGAAAACCTTGATGGTCAATGGTTATCTAACGGCCCTTACCTATCAATTCATCGTGTGGCCGTTTCAAACAGACACCACGGCAGAGGTCTAGCTCAACAACTATTTGAAGGAATCTTTGCTGCTGTTGAAAAGATGGATGATGTTCAAAGTGTACGCATCGACACAAATCCAATGAATTTAGGCATGCAACATGTCATCAAAAAAGCTGGATTTGTTGAAACTGGCAGAGTTGTTCCAATTTCTGCAGTTGATCCTACAAACGTAGTAATGAACTTCGCATACGAAAGAGTTATCAAACAACCAATGTTAATTGCTTAAGCTGATTTTTTTAAATCAGCTTTTTTTGTTGCGCTTATAAAGGTATAATTATTACCAGGAGGTGAAACAGATGCACGAACATAATCATAATGAAGCAATGTCACAACAACGATTCTTCACGGTTACAATTTTAAATACATTGATTACCTTAGTTGAATTCGTTGGTGGAATTTTATCAGGTAGTTTATCACTACTATCAGATGCATTTCACAACTTCGCCGACTCTGCTTCAGTAGTAGGTAGTTACTACGCTCATCGAATTAGTCAAAGACCACAAAATCAATTGAACACGTTTGGATATAAAAGAGCACAAATTATTTCAGCCTTTTTAAATTCACTATTTTTAGTGATTATCTCGGTTGTGTTGATTGTTGAAGGGGTGCAAAAACTATTTAAACCAGAACAGATTAACGGAAACTTGATGTTAATAGTTGCTGTGGTTTCGACGGTTGCTAATTTGATTTCTACTGTCATGCTGAGTCGTGGTTCCAAACATAATTTAAATATTCGCGCTACATATTTACACTTATTGAGTGATACATTGGCATCACTTGGTGTTATTTTCGGTGGGGTTTTAATTAAATTATTTAACTGGGTCTTAGTCGATCCAATTGTAACCATTATTGTGGCGATTTATATTTCGGCAGAAGCATATCCAATCATTAAGAAGACCGTTAAGATTTTGATGCAAGGATCACCAATGATTGATTGCTATGATATCCAAAATGACATGATGCAAATCGATGGGATTACCGGTGTCCACCATGTTCACATCTGGTCTGTAGATGAAAATAGTGTTATTTTCTCAGCGCACGTCAACATGGACGATATGCTAATTTCTGAAGCTGAAAAGATTTATGATCCAGTTTCGAAATTATTGCACGATAAATATGGTATCGAACACGTTACGCTGCAAGCAGAAGTAAAACGAGGAACTAAAGAAGATTTATATTTCGATACTAAAACTGATATAGAATAAAAAAAGACGCTTTTCCAATTCGGAAAAGCGTTTTTTGTAATTGGAAAAACGTCTTTTTAATTACACGCCGTGTGGTAAAGCGGCGTATTTTTGCTGGTACCACAATTCCCAAGGGAACTCTGTGCTACCGTTAGCAAGATATCGCATATCTATTTCATTTAGTAGTTTTTCATAACTATGACTACAATAGATGATCGTATCTTTAGCAGCATGTTCTACCGACTCATACTTGTTACGATATACCTCCTGATTGATTTGCCATAGCATGGATTGGTCAGGAACCTGACTTAAAATCTCCATGTTTTCACTGCGATAGCAGATGACATAAAACTTACTAAATGCTTTGATACTAGTAACTTTGGCCTGTTCGCTAAGTTCACTAAAATGGTACAACTTCTCTCCCATAAAAATGCCTCACTTTCGTATCGTAGATATCAATATTCAATATCTCGTCGTAATTATATAATTTTCTTCAAAAAAAAGAAATAAAAATGGTAAAATAGATATTAAAGTTGTAAGATACTCTTTAGTAGATTTTATTTAGGAGACATAGATATAGAGATGACCCCAAAAAAAGAGGACTATTTAAAAATTATTTTTGAACTAGGTGGAACCAAGGAAAAGGTATCCAATAAACGCATCGCGATTAGCTTAGATATCGCACCTGGATCTGTAACCGAAATGGTGAATAAGTTACTAGATGAAGGTTTAGTAGAACACGAACCATATGCTGGGGTATGTTTAACCGAAGACGGAATCAAATTAGCAGAAGTGCTAGTTAGAAAACACCGTATTTGGGAAAGTTTCTTAGTAAACGAATTAGGTTATCCACTCCCTGATGTGGATAAGGAAGCTGAAGTTCTAGAACATGTCACAAGTGGACATTTGCTAGAATCAATGTATGAAAAGTTAAATGAACCATCACATTGTCCGCATGGTGGAGTAATTCCTAACATGTCGGGACATTACAAAGAAGATAGTCATCGACTATTAAATGATGCTGAAGATGGTGAAATGGTGGTTGTTGATCGTTTTATCGATAACCATGACCTATTAACTTATCTAGGTGATATCCAATTGGATATTGGTGATAAATTAAAGGTGATTAAGCATTCGCCATTTGAAGGACCGGTAACGGTGCAAAACCTAACTGATAATCAAGAAAGTGATATTAGTTATAAAGCATCACATTACGTGTTTATTCGTAAAGTTGCAGAATAAAGTAAAGGGCTGAATTGAAAAATTCAGTCCTTTTTTACATGGTTGATTACAAGTGATAAACTAATGATTAAATAATTCATACATAAAGAAGATGGTATCAAAATGAAGAAAATTATATCAGTGATTGTCGCAGTGGTAGTAGTTATGATTGCGGTGTTTGCCTTTTGGATGTATCGCCAATCTAGTTTTTATGCTGCACAACAATTTAACCAATTAACTAGAAATAAAACTGAATTAAGAAAAGTTGCGGAAAATGATGCCGTATATCAATATATTCGGGATAATCATGACCATCAATTAACCGGGATTACTGATGATCAAGGTTCAGGCAAACTATTTTACTTTGCGGGTAAATATAAAGATAAATATATTGGTTTCGAAGGCGATTTCTATAATTTTGGAATAAAAATTAAAAAGGTCTTCTTTAATCAATAAATTAAAAACTCGTTTTAAGACGAGTTTTTTGCTGGCTTCACGCCGAAATGGGCTGTTTTATTCTAATCGTTAAATGTTATAATAAAAAAAATTACGCTTAAAGAGAGGTGAGATGGTTGAACGAAAGACAAAAAAGTAAGTTATTAGTTGAGACCTGTTTACTAGCTGGAAAGATAATGATTGAAAATGGTTCTGAAATGGTCAGAGTGACTGACACAATTGACCGTATTTCAATTAATGCTGGCGCGAAAGAAGCACGATCGTATGTTACGCTTACAGGGATTATCATGTCGGGGAGTCCAGATATGGGAGCGCAAGTAACCGCAATTGATAAGCGTACTTTTGACTTAGAAAAGGTGTCGACAGTTAATGACTATTCTCGCCAGTTCGCCAATAAGAAAATTTCATTGGGCGAATTTTACCGTCGCTTAAAAAGAATCGATAAAGATATCCTGCCATTTCCTTTCTGGTTGCAATTAATTGGTGCCTTTATGGTTAGTTCGACGCTAGAAATTGTCTTTAGAAGTAACTATTACGATTTCTGGGCAGCTGGAATTGTGGGGATGTTAGGGTGGTTTGTTTACTCACTAACCGATAAGTACACTAATATTCGATTTTTAAATGAATTCATTGCCGCAATCTGTATTGGATTCGTATCAATCTTTTTAATTCGTGCAAAGATTGCGATATCTGCTGATGACTTAATCATCGGAGGACTAATGCCATTGGTACCAGGGGTACCAATTACAAATGCGGTCCGCGATGTCTTATCAGGAAACTTAGTGTCTGGACCATCTCGAGGAATCGAAGCCATTATGAGTGCCTGTGCATTAGGTTTCGGTGTGTCGATGGCGATTAAAATTTTGGGGTGATAATCATTTTTCCATTAATAATAAATATTTTATGCGTTTACTTTGCGACTATTGGTTTTGGAATTTTAATTAATCTACCTAGAAAAGCACTTAACGTTGCCGGAATCGTAAGTCTTTGTGGCTGGTTAGTTTATCATATTGTTGATGTGCACCTTAATAGTTATCTTTTTGCCGATATCTTAGGAACTTTTACAGTCGGTTTTTTGAGTATCTTCGCATCAAGATATAAAAAGATGCCGGTTATTATTTTCAATATTCCAGCGCTAGTGCCATTGGTGCCAGGAGGACAAGCATATCAAGTTATGAAGTGTTTGGCGATTGGAAACTACGCATTAGCCAAAGCAAATTTAATTCAGGTGATTTTTATTGCTGGAGGAATTGCTTCTGGTTTCCTATTTTCTGAATTCTTAAACCAATTATATAATCGTTTTAAAGCTTACATGAAAGAAAAAAGAGCAATGAGATAATTCTCATTGCTCTTTTTATTTTGTTTTATCCGAAGAAGAAACTAATGATTAAGACGATTAACACGAAAGTGGTAATCCAGACATATAGCATGTCTTTTTCTTTGTAGAAAGAATAGATAGATACGATTACTCGTAATACTGGAGTTAGAATCAAGCAAAAGATTCCAAGCATCATAATCGCATATGGTTTAACGTGGGCAATTCCAGTAAAAATATCATGGAACTTAGTAGGAAAGACATTGGTAGGATAACCGGACTTACCAGTAATTAAAAATAATAGTAAACCAAGAATCATGATGGTTGCGGAGATAATAACACCGACACGAAGAATCTTACCAATTACTAATTCGATACGACCCATTTCTTCTTTAGTTGCAGGTTGTTCTTTATTCATAATTTACCTCCTAGAATCCTTTAAAACCGTTGATTAGCATGTTGAAACCAATGTAGACAATGATTGGAACGAAAATCATTCTAATCCATTTTGCTGGTAACACTTGCATAATTCTGGAACCAACAGTAGCACCACCTAAAATTCCTAATGCTAGTGGAACTGCGACTTGAGGTAGGATTGATCCGTTGAAGAAGTAGACTGTTGCAGAAGCTGCAGCGGTAACTCCCATCATTAAGTTACTAGTAGCACTTGATGGTTTTAAAGGCATCTTCATGAAAGTATCCATGGCGATAACTTTAAATGCACCAGAACCAATTCCTAATAAACCAGAAGCTAGGCCGGCACCAAACATTACTGATAGTCCACCGGGGATGTTTTCTACTTTATAATCAATTTGTTTCTTTTCTGACTTATCATAGTATGAAGAGTTTAAACGAAGCTTTTCAGCTAGTTTATCATCTTTAGTACTTAGATTTGACTTACTTTTGTTTAATAGTTTTTTAACCATGTTGAAACCAGAGAATAATAGCAAAAGTCCAAATAATATGTAAAGGTATTTAGGCTCTAACACGCCAGTAAGTAAAGCACCAGATAAAGCACCAATGGTAGTAGCAATTTCTAAGAACATTGCGACACGCAAATTTAAAACTTCATCCTTTAAATAAGCAATGGTTGAACCAGAACTAGTAGCAATAACTACGATGATACTAGCGCCTATTGCGTATTTAATGTCCATGTGGAAGAAGAGTGTTAGGACGGGGGTAACGATAATTCCACCACCAAGTCCTAAAATAGCACCACCAATACCGGCAATGATACCGATGATGATCATTAGTACGGCTGTTTCAATCAAAATATTTTCCTCCTAAAAAATTAAAATCATTTAATATTATAACAATTATTAGAATCATTGCACTTAATAAAGCAATTCTTAATTATTTTAGGCTCTGGAAATATGTTATAATAATTTTAAAAGTGATTAGGGAGGATCGATGCGATTATGATCATCGATAAAGATTATACCCGTGGTTTTAGAATCTTCGGTGGAGCAGTACTATCACTAATTGTGACTCTATCTGTAATGATTGATTCAGGGTATTTAAGATTTTTAGATTCAGTAATGATTGGAGCAATCCAAAAGTCTGATGGAGGAATTAAGGATGCTTTAATGCACTTAAGTACTACATTGGCCAGTCCTAAATTTGATATTATTTACGTATTAATCATGGCATTTTTTATGTGGGGCTTTAAGTTCAAGCTACAAGCGCTTTGGGCAATCTTTACTATTATTGGTGGGGATATAGTTGGTTTCGTCTTCAAAGAAATTGTGAGAAGAGCTAGACCAGCATTACACAGTGCTTCAGATACTGGTTTTAGTTTCCCATCAGGTCACGTATTAGGAATCTTTATTGTTATCAGTATCATTTGGATCATCATTATTCCGGTAATGAAGAGTGATAGATGGAGAATTGCAATTCAAATTCTATCTGTTATTTTCTTACTAATGGTAATGATGTCTAGAGTATACCTAAATGCGCATTACCCAACAGATACCATTGGAGCAGTATTAATTGCTTACACATGGGTTCAAATTTCAGAAATTTTCTATGTAAAATACGCACCAAGATTGAAGAAAAATTGGCGTCCCGTTTTACATTCATACTTATAAAATAAAAAAGAACTGATATTATCAGTTCTTTTTATTTTGCCAAATTTCAGCTAACCAAGTAATTGCTAGGTTAAACCAAGTTGCAACGCGTTCGTTATTTGAATCATCATTCCATGATGTTGTAGAGTTGGCTAATCCCATTCCGTGAGGACCGTGATGGAAAATATGTAATTCGTTATCCACACCGACTTCATTTAAACTAATTGAATATTTCAATGCGTTTTGCACTGGGACGAATGGATCGTCAGCGGTATGCCAGATGAAAGTAGGTGCGTTTTTCTTGCTAACGTATTTATTAGCTTCAATTTGTCGGTCATCATTGACCCAATTTAAGATGCTTTCAGAGTCTTTGGGAAAACCGTCGTGTAAGTTAATTACAGGGTAGCTGAGGATAACTGCATTGGGTTTTAAAATATCTGAATTATCCACATGTGCATAATCCATTAGCCATTGTTCATGGTAAAAGTTATTATAGAGACTGCAGATGTGGCCACCGATGGAGAAACCAGCGATAACAATGCGGCTGGTATCAACGTTATATTCATTGGCATGTTCTTTAATGAATTTAATGCTGTTGGCTAGTTCGACTAGCGGATTAGGCATTAATGGTAATGCTTCGTGTTCAAAGGTATATCTTAAATAGAAACTTTGATAACCTTGCGCGGAGAAATTAAGGGCAAAGTTTTCGGCTTGTTGTAGTGAGATATGGGTATAAGATCCACCAGGGACAATAATTACTGCTGGATATTTATATTGATTAGTTTGCACATCTGCAGATTTAAGATATCCTTGAAGAAATGCACTTGAGTTTTCGCGGATTGATTCTCGAATAATTTTCATGAATGGACCTCGTTTACTAAAAATAATTAACTATATTTTAACGCAAGGAGCAATAAGTGTGGATAAAAATGTGAATAAAGAAATAGAAGTAACAGAATTATATGATACTGACTTTCCTGCCTATTTTGAAATGATGAGTGATTCAGTGATGGCTCAAAAGACCGGGTTTGAACCGGTAGAAGATGAACAAAAAGCTAAAATGTTATTTGAATCCGAAAATGATACAAATAAAACGTACGCAATTAGGCTAAAAGATACCCACAGATTAGTGGGACTTATTAACATTTTCCCAGAAATTGGGGATAACTTTGAACCTGATTTTGAAAATGTCGAACTAGGATATTTTATCAACACAAGTTATCAACAACGTGGATATATGACCTATGCATTACAATGGGTGCTAGATCAGGAAATGGATGGGGTGTCAATAGTAGAAGCCACCGTTGATGTTAATAATATCGCATCACAACATTTACTATTAAAATTAGGTTTTACACAGGTGGATAAGTACGATGATAATTTAGTTTATTCACAAAAATTAAAATAATCATGTTGTAATTGGGGATATCTTAGGATATAATTATTTTCATAAATCTAAGAAGAGGCGCAGCTAACAAGAGTAGCTAATCTGAGCTGATAAAGCAGTGATGAAGATTAGTGAAAGGGAAAGACTGCCGAAACAAGCAATCACTTTATGGATTGTGCGTTGGGCTCTAGTTTAATAGACTAGGGACTGTCGTGATAATTTATCACGGAGTGCTTTTATGATCGATAATTAAAGTTACTGATTATGTGGTCTCTTCTTGCGTTTTGCAGGAAGGGACTTTTTTAGTTATTTATCATTAGTACCTCTTAGAAATAATAAAAGAGGGTGAAGTCAATGAGTCAAAATTCAGATAACACAGTGAAGAGAGGTTTAAAGACCCGCCATGTTTCAATGATTGCCTTAGGGGGTTCAATCGGAACTGGTCTTTTTGTTGCCTCAGGTTCAGTAATTAGTCAAGCTGGACCGGGTGGAGCATTAGTTGCATATTTATTAATGGGATTAATGGTTTACTTTTTAATGACTAGTTTAGGTGAAATGGCAACTAATACACCAATTTCAGGTTCATTTGCTGCCTATGCCGGTAAGTACGTTGATCCTGCGCTTGGTTTTGCGATGGGTTGGAACTATTGGTTTAACTGGGCAATTACTGTTGCGGTTGATATTAGTACCGCAGCCCTAGTTGTAAAGTTCTGGTTACCACATTTCCCAAGTTGGATTTTTAGTGCCGCTACTTTGGTATTGATATTAGCTATCAATGCACTATCGGTTAAGTCATTCGGGGAAACAGAATTTTGGATGTCCATTATTAAAGTGGTAACTATCTTTATTTTTCTAGGTGTCGGTATTTTAACTATTTTCGGTATCATGGGTGGTCACTTCGTTGGTCTATCTAACTTTACATTTAAGAAGGCACCATTTGTTGGTGGTCTTCCAATGATCCTAGCAGTGTTCGTTGTGGCTGGTTTCTCATTCCAAGGAACTGAATTAGTTGGAATTACTGCTGGTGAATCAGATAATCCCAGAAAAGCTGTTCCACTAGCAATTCGTGATGTTTTCTGGAGAATCATTTTATTCTACATTCTTGCTATTTTTGTTATTGGAGCAATTATTCCTTACACTAGTCCTGATTTATTAGGTTCAAGTGCTACTGATGTTGCAATCAGTCCATTCACAATTGTCTTCAAGCGTGCTGGATTGGCTGCCGCTGCGTCTGTGATGAACGCTGTTATCTTAACTTCTGTTATTTCATCAGCTAACTCAGGTATGTATGCATCAACTAGAATGTTATACTCAATGGCTCACCAAGGTTTCGCGCCTAAGATTATGGGTAAAACTAACCGTCGCGGAATCCCGGTTGGGGCATTATTAGTTACTACTGTGATTGCATTATTCACATTTATCACTAGTATCGAAGGACCACAAATCTACCTATGGTTAGTGGCTGCTTCTGGTTTAACTGGATTCATTGCTTGGGTCGGAATTGCAATTTCACATTACCGTTTCAGACGAGCATTCATCAAGCAAGGTCATAGTCTAGATGAATTGAAGTACTCTGCAACATGGTTCCCAATTGGACCAATCATTACTTTGATTCTATGTATTCTAGTTATCTGTGGTCAAAACTTAACTTCATTTGCGAATTTAGATTGGGAACAAATTGGAATTACTTACATTTCAGTTCCACTTGTATTAATCCTATACATTGGTTACAAGATTAAGAACAAGACTCATCTAATTCCGTTAGACGAAGTTGATGTTGCGCCATCAGATTTAAGAGAACAAGAAAAATAAGATTAAAAGATGCTAAGAATTAGCATCTTTTTTATTTTCCCGCGAGATTGTCGTATTCAAAAATAGTCTGATGTATTAAAATAATATATAGATGAAACTCAACTTAAGGAGACTAATATGATTGTACTTGCTGGAACAATTGGAGCGGGAAAGACCTCTTTAACTAAATTATTGTCAGAACACTTAGGATCAACTGGTTACTATGAATCTGTTGATGACAACGAAATTCTACCTTTATTTTATAAAGACCCTAAGAAGTATGCATTTTTACTACAAATCTACTTTTTAAATACTCGTTTAAACAACATTGAAAAGGCACAACATGAAAAGTTAAGCGTTATGGATCGTTCAATCTATGAAGATTCATTATTATTTCGTCTGAATGCGGACATGCAACGTGCCACTTCCACTGAAGCCGATATCTACGACTCATTGTTAGATAATATGATGGAAGAAATTCCAGGTTCACCTAATCAAAAAAATCCGGATTTATTAATCCACATCAACATTTCTTTTGAAACAATGTTAAAACGTATTCAAAAACGTGGTCGTAGTTACGAACAAGTGGATAAGGATCCAGAACTTTATGATTACTACAAAGATTTAAACCAAAGATATGATGATTGGTATGCTAACTATGACTTATCACCAAAGATGGAAATCGACGGCGATAAGTTAGACTTCATTGAAAGCGAAGATGATTTAGCGAAAGTATTAAAACAAATTGATGAAAAAATTGCAGAATTACAATTAAAGTAGTTGCTAATTTAAAACTTTTGTAATACTATTAAGTCAACAAATAAACGCAATGTATGTTTTAAGTAGACACTTAAGAGATGTAATGGTTGGTGCGAATTACAAGTCGAAATTCCAGCATACGAAAAAGCGGGTAGGTAATGCTACACGGTTAGTGACCGTTATCACCATACGAGTGTTTAGCTTATGCTAAGAACTTGGGTGGTACCGCGAAAAGAAGACCTTCGTCCCAATGGATGGAGGTCTTCTTTTTTATTTTCAGGAGGTATGTATTATGTTAGATATGAAAATGATTCGTCAAAACGCAGATTGGGTAAAAGAAAAGTTAGCTACTAGAAATGTTAAAGCTGAAACTATCGATGAACTATTAGGTTACGATGAAAAGCGTCGTGAACTTATTGTGAAGAGTGAAAGCCTAAAAGCGAAGAAAAATGATGTTTCAAAGAAAATTGCCGAAGCAAAGCGTAACAAAGAAGATGCTACTTCAGCTATTGAAGAAATGCAACAAGTTGGTAAGGAAGTTAAAGATTTAGATGCTGAACTAGAAAAGGTTCAACAAGATCAACAAGATTTAGCTGCCCACTTACCAAATATTCCAGCAGATGAAGTCCCAATCAGTTTAACTGAAGAAGGTGCTGTGGAATTAAGAAAACATGGTGAACCACGTAAGTTTGACTTCCAACCTAAGAACCACTGGGAAATCGGTGAAGACTTAGGAATTTTAGACTTCGAAGCTAGTGCTAAAGTTGCTGGTAGCCGTTTTGTTTACTACATGGGAGCAGGAGCACAATTAGAACGTGCCATCTACAACTTCTACTTGGATCAAAACGCTAAAGCTGGTTACAAGGAAGTCCTTCCTCCATACATGGTTAACTCAGACTCAATGTTTGGAACTGGACAATTTCCTAAGTTTAAAGAAACTAAGGCTGGTTTCGAAATCGCAGATAGTGATTTAACTATGATTCCAACAGCCGAAGTTCCATTAGTAAATTACTACAGAGATGAAGTAATGGATGCTGAGAAGTTACCTGTTAAGTTTACTGCACTTTCACCAGCATTTAGATCTGAAGCAGGAAGTGCTGGACGTGATACCAGAGGTTTAATTCGTTTGCATCAATTTAATAAGGTAGAAATGGTACAATTCACTAAACCAGAAGATTCATGGGATGCACTAGAAAGCATTACTGCTCATGCCGAAGAATTACTAGATATGCTAGAAATTCCATACCACGTAATTACTTTAACTACTAGTGATATGAGTTTCACTGCTGCTATGACACATGATATTGAAGTTTGGATGCCTGCTCAAGGTCGTTACCGTGAAATTTCAAGTTGTTCAAACACTACTGATTTCCAAGCTCGTCGTGCTCACATCCAATACAGAGATGAAAATGGTAAACTTCAATTCGTTCACACATTAAATGGTTCAGGATTAGCCGTTGGTAGAACTGTTGCTGCTATTTTGGAAAACTTCCAAAATGAAGACGGTTCAATCAGTATTCCAAAGGTACTACAACCATACATGGGTGGTCGTACTACTATTGCCAAAGAAGATTAATACTATTTAAAACAATAAAGAACCGCCTAAGATATTCTCTTAGGCGGTTCTTTATATATAAAAATAAGCTGATATTATATGAGGAGATGCTAGTAAAAAAGATCAAAAATGAATTAATAGTCATTTTTTGCAAAAAAAGGTAGACGAGGAATGCATTTTTCGATATAATATTTTTTGTTGAGTTATTAAACGGCTTACCAATAGCAATGCAAAGTAAAATATTTAAAATTTTTCTTGACATGAATTGCTTTAAATGATAATATTTAATAGTTGTCTTCTTAAGAGATAACTTGATTGACCTCATGGAGGATTAGCTCAGTTGGGAGAGCATCTGCCTTACAAGCAGGAGGTCACAGGTTCGAGCCCTGTATCCTCCATTGAGCCGTTAGCTCAGCCGGTAGAGCATCTGACTTTTAATCAGAGGGTCGGCAGTTCGAACCTGCCACGGCTCATTGGCTCAATGCCATATACAATTTAATATTTACCATGCGGGCGTGGCGGAACTGGCAGACGCGCTAGATTTAGGTTCTAGTTTCCTTATGGAAGTGGGGGTTCGAATCCCTTCGCCCGCATTGCATTATTTGCAAAAATGCTGCCGACTTAGCTCAGTTGGCTAGAGCGCTTCACTAGTAATGAAGAGGTCGGGTGTTCGAATCATCTAGTCGGCATTTATGCGGAAGTAGTTCAGTGGTAGAACATCAGCTTGCCATGCTGGGGGTCGCGGGTTCGAATCCCGTCTTCCGCTTTGCATACTTCTGCCGGGGTGGCGGAATTGGCAGACGCACAGGACTTAAAATCCTGCGGTCAGTGATGACCGTACCGGTTCGATCCCGGTCCTCGGCATTATTTTTAATTTAATATTTATTATGCACCCATAGCGCAACTGGATAGAGTGTCTGACTACGAATCAGAAGGTTGTAGGTTCGACTCCTACTGGGTGCATTTTTTTTATTTCGGGAAGTAGCTCAGCTTGGTAGAGCACCTGGTTTGGGACCAGGGGGTCGCAGGTTCGAATCCTGTCTTCCCGATAATATAGATAAAAAAGAGAAAATGTTAATTCATTTTCTCTTTTTATTTTCGGTAAAAATCTTTGCATTTCAACTATAATTCCGTATAATTATAGTCAAGATTAGTCAAAGAATTGGGGTGGTAACATGCAAGGAAAAAACATTTCCGATATTATCGAAAGATATCTAAAGGAAATGATTGCTGAAGATGAACGTGTTGAGATTAGTAGATCTGATATTGCCAGTCACTTTGATGTTGTACCATCACAGATTAATTATGTGATTAAGACTCGTTTTACTATCCAAAATGGATACGTCGTAGAAAGTAAACGAGGTGGCGGGGGTTACATCCGCATTGAAAAAGTGAAATTATTAGATAATATTGAAATTCTAGACACGTTAATAGATGCAATTGGCACTGACCTAACTCAAAGGGAAGCTAAAGCAGTAATAAATACTTTAGTAGTAAATGAGCTAATTACTGACAATGAAGCTGATTTAGTGTTAGCATCTATAACTAAACAAACTCTAGCAATCGGTAACACATTACTTGAAAATCAGATTAGAGCAAACATAATGATCGCCATTTTAGATCATTTAAGATACAAGAGCTAGAAAGTGAGGCATAACATGGATAACATTTTTACTCCTAGTGCAAAAAACGTTTTAATTATAGCGCAAGAACAAGCCAAAATTTTTGGTCATCAGGCTATCGGAACTGAACATTTATTACTAGCTTTAGCGATGGAAACTAACGGAATCGCAAAGTCGGCATTAAAACAATGCGATATTAATGAAGAAGATATCAAGGGTGAAATCGAAATTTTAGTTGGTTATGGTAACCTAGATCAATACGATCAAGATTCATACTTGCCATATTCACCAAAGACAGAACAAATGCTAACTATTGCAGGTCAAGTTTCAAAGAAATATGGTGCTGCTAGAATTGGGACTGAACACTTATTAATCGCCATTTTAGATACACCAGAAACTGTCGCTACTAGAATTTTGGAAAGCATGAACGTAAGAGACATGAACTTTATTAAAAAAGTGCTATTACGTAAGATGGGCTTTTCATCAAACCCAAATTCAAACCCAAATGCGAAAAATATTCCATTGCCAGGTGGCAAACCATCAGTGGCTAACGGAACTACACCAACATTGGATTCATTAGCAACCGACTTAACTAAGGCTGCTAAAGATGGGTTAATCGATCCTACAATTGGTCGAGATGACGTTATCAAACGTGTCGTCCAAATTCTAAGTCGTCGTACTAAGAATAACCCTGTGTTAGTTGGTGAAGCAGGGGTTGGTAAGACTGCTGTTGTGGAAGGATTAGCGCTAAAGATTGCTAACCGCCAAGTACCAGAAGATATGGAAAGCAAACGTGTCATGATGCTTGAAATGGGAACTTTAGTTGCTGGAACTAAGTATCGTGGTGAATTCGAAAAACGTTTAATGAAGATTATCAGCGAAATTAAATCAGTGGGTAACGTCATTTTGTTCATCGATGAATTACACACCTTAATGGGCGCTGGTGGTGCTGAAGGAGCCATTGATGCTTCTAACATTTTAAAACCAGCATTAGCTCGAGGCGACTTACAAACTATCGGTGCCACTACATTGAACGAATATCAAAAGTACATTGAAAAAGATGGCGCTTTAGCTCGTCGTTTCGCCACTGTTTCTGTGGAAGAACCAACTAGAGATGAAGCAATTCAAATTCTAAAGGGAATTCGTCCTAAGTATGAAACTCATCATCAAGTTAAGATTACTGATGAAGCCATTGAACAAGCGGTTGATTTATCATCTCGCTACATTAGTAACCGTTTCTTACCTGATAAGGCGATTGATTTGATGGATGAAGCAGCAGCGATGATTAGGATTGATAATTTAGACGATGAAGATCCATTGGATGAATTACAAAACCAAATCGCTGATTACAGTAAGGCACTAGAAAGTGCTATTGAAGAACAACGTTTTGAAGATGCTGTTAGTTTAAGAGAAAAAGAACAAGCAGCTCAAAAAGAATTAGCTGAAAAACGTGATAAGATTGCAAGCCAACGTGAAAAAGACCAAAAAGAACACAAGTACAATATTTCAGAAACTGGTGAAGATGTTGCTAAAGTTGTATCTGAATGGACTGGTGTACCTGTTACTAAGATGACTAAGACTGATAGTAAGCGTTTAGTCAACCTAGAAAGCATTTTGCATAAGAAGATTATTGGTCAAAACGAAGCTGTCTCTGCAGTATCTAGAGCAATCAGACGTGCAAGAAGTGGAATTAAAGATCCTAACCGTCCAATTGGTTCATTTATCTTCTTAGGACCAACGGGTGTTGGTAAGACTGAATTGGCTAAGGATTTAGCTGAAGAAATGTTTGGTTCAAAAGACGATATTATCAGAATTGATATGTCAGAATACATGCAAAAGGAATCAGCTTCTCGAATGGTTGGTTCAGCTCCTGGATACGTTGGATACGAAGAAGGTGGCCAATTAACTGAAAAGGTAAGACAACACCCATACTCAGTTGTTTTATTTGATGAAGTAGAAAAGGCCCATCCAGATGTCTTCAACTTGCTATTACAAGTGCTAGATGATGGATACCTAACTGATTCCAAGGGTCGCCACGTTGACTTCAGAAACACTGTGCTAATTATGACTTCTAACTTAGGTGCTGCCGCACTTCGTGATAAGAAGACAGTTGGTTTCGGTGCTGAATTAGATAAAGACGATGAAAGCTACAAGCTAATGAAGAAGACTGTTGAAGAACAAATGAAACGTTTCTTCAGACCAGAATTCTTAAACCGAATTGATGAAACAATTATTTTCCATGAACTAAACCAAAAACAAGTTCAAGAAATCGTTAAGTTAATGACAAACGACTTGTTGAAGAGAGTTCATGATTTAGGTATCAACATCAAGATGACGCCGGCTGCAATTGAATTGATTGCTAAGAATGGCTTTAATCCTGAATATGGTGCGCGTCCAATTAGAAGAGCGCTTCAAAATGATGTTGAAGATAAAATTTCTGAAGAAATTCTTGCTGGTTCAATTAAACCAGGGGATGAAGTTTCAATCGGAGCTTCCAAAGGAAAAATTACAGTTACGAAAAAAGAAACTGTTCACGCATAAAAAAAGAGAGGATTTAGCCCTCTCTTTTTTATATGCAAAGCATTGACTTAACTATTCTTTTAGAGTATCATACTGAGTATATAACTATGAAATGAAATGCGTGTCGGCGATCTATTGTCCGTCAGATGCGCCTATATCAACCAAAAATAAGCGTCAATCGAGATTGCTTGTTTTGGTTTTTTTTTGCTCATTTTTAGAAAAAATCAGTAAAAAAGTGCAATTGTAACACAATTGTAATATTTCATTTTCATAGAATTTTTTGGAGGGGTGAAGAACTTGGCAGGACATTTAGTTAAATATGGTAAACACCGTATTCGTAGAAGTTACTCACAAATCAAGGAAGTTCTTGATTTACCTAATTTAATTGAAATTCAAACCGATTCATACAAGTGGTTCTTAGATGAAGGTTTGCGTGAAATGTTTAACAGCATTATGCCAATTGATGATTTCCAAGGAAAACTATCCTTAGAATTCGTTGATTACCAACTATTAGAACCTAAGTACACTGTTAATGAAGCAAGAGATCATGAGGCTAACTACTCAGCTCCACTTCATATCACATTAAAATTGACTAATCATGAAACTGGTGAAATCAAGACCCAAGATGTTTTCTTTGGTGATTTTCCATTAATGACAGATCAAGGTACTTTTATTATCAATGGAGCAGAACGTGTAATTGTTTCACAATTAGTTCGTTCTCCTGGTGTTTTCTTCCATAAAGAAGAAGACAAGAACGGCCGTATCAGTTACGGTACTACTGTAATTCCTAACCGTGGTGCATGGATGGAATTCGAAACTGATGCAAAGAACTTATCTTACGTACGTATTGATAGAACTAGAAAGCTACCAATTACTGAATTAGTACGTGCTTTAGGTTTTGGCTCTGACGATGAAATTACTCAAATTTTAGGTAGCAATGACAGCCTTTCATTAACTCTTGAAAAGGATGTTCACAAAGATACAACTGATTCACGTGTTGAAGAAGCCCTAAAAGACATCTACGAACGTCTACGTCCTGGTGAACCTAAGACTGCTGACTCTTCTCGTAGCCTATTAACTACTAGATTCTTTGATCCAAAACGTTACGACATGGCTCCAGTTGGTAGATACAAGACCAACAACAAGTTGAGCTTAAAGACTCGTTTACTTGGATTAACCCTTGCTGAAACTTTAGCTGACCCAGATACTGGTGAAATTATTGCTAAGAAGGGTACTGTTGTTGATAAGAATGTTATGAAGGAACTAGCTCCATACTTGGATCGTGAAGACTTCAAAGCATACACATTCAACCCTTCAGATGAATCAGTAGTTCCTGAGCCAATGACTGTTCAAATCATTAAAGTACAATCAGAAACTGATCCAGACCATGTTGTTAACATGATCGGAAATGATAACATTCCTGAAGATTTCCACCACATTACTCCGGCAGATATCATTGCCTCAATCAACTACTTCTTTAACTTACAAGAAGGAATTGGTGAACCTGATGATATTGACCATTTAGGTAACCGTCGTATTCGTTCTGTTGGTGAATTACTACAAAACCAATTCAGAATTGGTTTAGCTAGAATGGAACGTGTTGTTAGAGAACGTATGTCAATTCAAGACACTACAACTGTTACTCCACAACAATTAATCAACATTCGTCCTGTAGTTGCTTCAATTAAGGAATTCTTTGGTTCATCACAATTATCACAATTCATGGACCAAACTAACCCATTGGGTGAATTAACTCATAAACGTCGTCTATCTGCATTGGGACCTGGTGGTTTAACTAGAGACCGTGCCGGATACGAAGTTCGTGACGTTCACTACACTCACTATGGTCGTATTTGTCCTATTGAAACTCCTGAAGGACCTAACATTGGTTTGATTAACTCACTTTCAAGTTATTCTAAAGTTAACAAGTACGGTTTCGTGGAAACACCATACCGTCGTGTTTCATGGGATACTCACAAAGTTACTGATAAGATTGATTACTTATCAGCTGACGAAGAAGATAACTTCGTAGTTGCTCAAGCTAACTCACCATTAAATGAAGATGGTTCATTCAAGAACGACGTTGTTATGGCTAGATACAAGTCAAACAACATCGAAACTAAGATTGAAAACGTCGATTACATGGATGTTTCACCTAAACAAGTTGTTTCTGTTGCGACTGCATGTATTCCTTTCTTGGAAAACGATGACTCCAACCGTGCCCTAATGGGTGCCAACATGCAACGTCAAGCTGTTCCTTTGGTAAATCCACATGCTCCACTTGTTGGAACTGGGATCGAATACAAGGCAGCTCATGATTCTGGGGTTGCTCTAATCTGTAAACACCCAGGTACTGTTGAATATGTTGACGCTGACGAAGTTCGTGTTAGAAGAGAAGACGGTTCATTAGATACTTACAAGCTAATGAAATTCCAACGTTCAAACGGTGGTAAAAACTACAACCAACGTCCAATCGTTCGTGTAAACGACAAGGTTGACGCTGATGAAATTCTTGCTGATGGTCCATCAATGGAAAACGGTGAATTGGCCCTAGGTCAAAACCCTGTTGTTGCATTTATGACTTGGCAAGGTTACAACTTCGAAGATGCCATTGGTATTTCAGAACGTTTAGTTAGAGAAGATGTATATACTTCAATTCATATTGAAGAATACGAATCAGAAACTAGAGATACCAAACTTGGACCTGAAGAAATGACTAGAGAAATTCCTAATGTTGGGGAAGAAGCTCTAAGAAACCTTGACGAAGAAGGAACTATCAGAATTGGTGCTGAAGTACATGATGGTGACATCTTAGTTGGTAAGGTTACTCCTAAGGGTGTAACAGAATTATCAGCTGAAGAAAGATTGCTACATGCTATCTTCGGTGAAAAATCTAGAGAAGTTCGTGATACTTCACTACGTGTGCCTCACGGTGGTGGCGGTATCGTTCAAGACGTTAAGGTCTTCACTCGTGAAAACGGTGACGAATTAGCTCCAGGTGTTAACAAGATGGTTCGAGTATACATTGCTCAAAAACGTAAGATTCAAGTAGGGGACAAGATGTCTGGTCGTCACGGTAACAAAGGTACTGTATCAATTGTTATCCCTGAAGAAGATATGCCTTACTTACCAGATGGTACTCCAATCGATATCCTATTGAGTCCCATGGGTGTGCCTTCACGTATGAACATCGGACAAGTTCTTGAACTTCACTTAGGTATGGCTGCTAGAAAACTTGGTATCCACGTAAGTACTCCGGTATTCGATGGTGCTCGTGATTCTGATATTTGGGATGCTGTTAAGGAAGCTGGTATGGCTTCAGACGGTAAATCAGTTGTTTACGATGGTAGAACTGGTGAACCATTTGACAAACGTGTCGCTGTTGGGGTTATGCACTACTTGAAACTTGCCCACATGGTTGATGACAAGATCCATGCTCGTTCAATTGGACCTTACTCATTAGTTACTCAACAACCACTTGGTGGTAAAGCCCAATTTGGGGGACAACGTTTCGGGGAAATGGAAGTTTGGGCCCTAGAAGCTTATGGTGCCGCATACACACTACAAGAAATCTTGACTTACAAGTCAGATGATGTTGTTGGTCGTGTTAAGACATACGAAGCAATCGTTAAGGGTGAACCAATTCCTAAGCCAGGTGTTCCTGAATCATTCCGTGTTCTTGTTAAAGAACTTCAAGCTCTTGGATTAGACATGAAGGTTCTAAATGATGACAATGAAGAAATCGAACTTCGCGACTTAGATAGTGAAGACGATGACAATGTCTTAAACACTGATGCTTTAAGCAAACTAGCTGAAAAGCAAAGACAAGGCAAGGAAGAAACAGACGAAGAAAAGTCTGAACAAGATGATAAAGCAAACACCAACTTTAAGGAATAAAGAAAGGGGACTATCCATTGGTCGATGTAAATAAATTTTCAAGCATGCAAATTGGATTAGCTTCTTCTGATAAGATTCGTAGTTGGTCATTTGGTGAAGTTAAAAAGCCAGAAACTATTAACTACAGAACCTTAAAACCAGAAAAAGACGGTCTATTCGACGAAAGAATTTTTGGTCCTACAAAGGATTGGGAATGTGCTTGTGGTAAATATAAACGTATTAGATATAAAGGTATTGTCTGTGACCGTTGTGGAGTTGAAGTTACTCGTGCCAAAGTACGTCGTGAACGTATGGGACACATTGAACTTGCTGCTCCAGTAACACACATTTGGTACTTCAAGGGTATTCCAAGTAGAATGGGTCTTGTATTAGACATGAGTCCACGTGCTTTGGAAGAAATTATCTACTTTGCTTCATACGTTGTTACTGATCCTGGTGATACTCCACTAGAAAACAAGCAACTAATTTCAGAACAAGATTACCGTGACAAGAAACTAGAATACGGTAATCGTTTCCAAGCAAAAATTGGTGCTGAAGCAATTAGAACTTTATTGAACAATGTTGATATCAATAAAGAAGTTGCAGAACTAAAAGATGAACTTAAGAAAGCTACTGGTCAAAAACGTGTTAGAGCGGTTAGACGTCTAGATATTCTAGAAGCCTTCTTACAATCTGGTAATGACTTATCTTGGATGGTAATGGAAGCAATTCCTGTTATTCCACCTGACTTAAGACCGATGGTACAACTAGAAGGTGGCCGTTTCGCTACTTCTGACTTAAATGACTTGTACCGTCGTGTTATTAACAGAAATAACCGTTTGAAGAGACTATTAGATCTACATGCTCCTGGTATCATCGTTCAAAACGAAAAACGTATGTTACAAGAAGCTGTTGATGCTTTAATCGATAACGGTCGTCGTGGTCGTCCTGTTGCCGGTCCTGGTAACCGTCCACTTAAGTCTCTATCACATATGCTTAAAGGTAAGCAAGGTCGTTTCAGACAAAACTTACTTGGTAAGCGTGTTGATTACTCTGGTCGTTCAGTTATTGATGTTGGACCTTTCTTGAAGTTCAACCAAATGGGACTTCCAGTTCCAATGGCCATGGAATTATTCAAGCCTTTCATTATGAAAGAACTTGTAAAACGTGGTAGTGCATCAAACATTAAGTCTGCTAAACGTCAAATCGAACGTAAAGATGAAGAAGTATTCGATGTTTTAGATGATGTTATTAAAGAACATCCAGTATTACTTAACCGTGCGCCTACATTGCATAGATTAGGTATTCAAGCATTCGAACCAGTGTTGGTTTCAGGTAAATCAATGCGTCTTCACCCATTAGCCTGTGAAGCTTACAACGCCGATTTTGATGGTGACCAAATGGCCATCCATGTTCCTTTATCAGATGAAGCACAAGCTGAATCAAGACTATTAATGCTTGCTGCAACTCATATCCTTGCACCTCGTGACGGTAATCCTATCGTTGCTCCTTCTCAAGATATGGTTATCGGTAACTACTACCTAACTATGGAAGAAGAAGGTCGTGAAGGTGAAGGTATGATCTTTAACACTCCTGAAGAAGCTAAGCTTTCATACCAAAGTGGTTTAACCCACTGGCACACACGTGTTGGTATTGCTGCTTCATCAATGAGTGAAAAGCCATTCACTGACGAACAAAAGAACAAGATTCTAGTTACAACTATTGGTAAGATTATCTTTAACGGTATTCTTCCAGATTCATTCCAATACTTGAATGAACCAACTGATACTAACCTACACGGTCACTTATCAGATAGTTTCTTCCTAGAACCAGGTGAAGATATCCATGAACACCTAAAGAATGCTCCATTAAACGGTGCATTTAAGAAAGGTTTCCTATCAGATATCATCGCTGAAGTTTACAAACAATACAAAGTAACTGAAACTTCACAACTACTAGATAGAATGAAGGACTTAGGTTACAACGAATCAACTAAGTCTGGTTTAACTGTTGGGGTTACTGATATCACTGATTTGAAATCAAAACCTCAAATTATTGCTGAATCACACAAGAAAGTTGAAAACGTTACTAAACAATTCCGTCGTGGTTTGATTACTGATCAAGAACGTTATGAAAGAGTTATTGGTATCTGGAGTGATGCTAAGGATGAAATTCAAAACGACTTGTTGAAGAACTTCGACCCTCAAAACCCTATCTTTATGATGAGTGATTCTGGAGCTCGTGGTAACATCTCTAACTTTACTCAACTAGCTGGTATGCGTGGATTGATGGCCGCTCCTAACGGTGAAATCATGGAACTTCCTATCACTGCGAACTTCCGTGAAGGTCTATCTGTTTTGGAAATGTTCATTTCTACCCATGGTGCCCGTAAAGGTATGACTGATACTGCCTTGAAGACTGCCAACTCAGGTTACTTAACCCGTCGTTTGGTTGATGTTGCTCAAGACGTTATTATCAGAGAACAAGACTGTGGTACTGACCGTGGTGTTATCGTTGCTGCCTTGACTCAAGGTAACGAAATGATTGAACCATTATACGATCGTATCATTGGTAGATATGCTATGAAGACAGTTAAACACCCAGAAACTGGTGAAGTAATTGTTAAGCATAATCAAATGATCAACGAACCAGAAGCTAAAGCAATTGAAGCTGCTGGTATCGAAGAAGTTGAAATTCGTTCAGCATTCACTTGTAACACAGTTCACGGGGTTTGTGAAAGATGTTATGGTCGTAACTTAGCAACTGGATCACCTGTTGAAGTTGGTGAAGCAGTTGGTACTGTTGCTGCTCAATCAATTGGTGAACCTGGTACTCAATTAACTATGAGAAACTTCCATACTGGTGGGGTTGCCGGTAACGCCGATATCACTCAAGGTCTTCCTCGTGTTCAAGAAATCTTTGAAGCAAGAAATCCTAAAGGTAAAGCTGAAATTACCGAAGTTACTGGTACTGTAAGCTTAATCGAAGAAAACCCTGCTGAAAGAGTTAAAGAAGTTACTATTAAGGGTGACGCTGACACTAGAACTTACAAAGTTCCAATTAATGCTCGTATGAACGTTGTTGAAGGTGACTTCATCCACAGAGGACAAGCAATTAACGAAGGTTCAATTGATCCTAAGGAACTTATCAAGGTTCGTGACTCACTATCAACTGAAGTATACTTGCTAAGTGAAGTTCAAAAGACTTACCGTATGCAAGGGGTAGAAGTTAGTGATAAGCATGCTGAAATCATGGTTCGTCAAATGCTACGTAAGGTTAGAATCATGGATTCAGGTGACACTGATGTTCTTCCAGGTACTTTAATGGATATTAATGACTTTAAGGAAGCTAATGCTGAAGCAGTTATTACTGGTAAGATTCCAGCAACTGCACGTCCAGTTATCCTAGGAATTACTAAGGCTGCCCTAGAAACTAACAGTTTCTTATCAGCTGCATCATTCCAAGAAACTACTCGTGTATTAACTGATGCTGCTATCCGTGGTAAGAACGATCCATTAGTTGGTCTTAAGGAAAATGTTATTATTGGTAAGCTAATCCCTGCTGGTACTGGTATGAAGACTTACGGCGAAATTAACGCTAAAGTTGAAGAACCAGAAACACCAAAAGTAGGTTCAAACGATGTTTTCACGCTAAGCGATATTGAACAACGCATGCACGAAAACGAAGACGATGTAAATCAATAATATTTAAAAAATAGCAACCACATTTATGTGGTTGCTATTTTTGTATACATAGAAAAGTTAAAACGGCTAAGTATATATATGGAACAAATGGAATATAATGAACTCGAAATCGGTTTATAAAAAAATAGATTAATGCATATACGCAGGCAATGATAATAATGTAAAGAATGGCAGTAGAGAACATTAAATATAATATGCATAAAATATCAATGTCAGCTTGGCCAACCATAGATAGTCGTTGATTTAATATCGAAAATGATAAATAAATCGGCAGAATGATTTCAATAGATAAAAGATTACTGTGGACGATAGTAAAACATAATAAAGCGAGTAACGGATTATTGGAAACTTTCATCGATTCCATATCTTGCATTGATAAATATAATAAAATCGATATGATGATTAATAGGGATATTGAATGCGCAATTGAATAAATTAACGGATACAAAATCAATAAATTAATTTCAATAAAAGTTGAGAAAGAAGAAATCGTTTGTCGACAGTAACGACACTTTCCTGCCAGTAATACAAAACTAATAATTGGAATTAAATCAATCCACTTTAATCTATGATGACAGTGATCGCACTGTGATCTGCCAGAAAGTGATTGATGATGTTTGTAGCGATTGAAGAGGGCAGCAATGAACGAACCAACACAAGCGCCTAAAATAGAAATAATTAACATTAAAAACACCTCAACAATAAATACGAAAGAATTCGGAAAAACGTTGACACTATTTTATCAGCGTGATAATATTATTAAGTGCTTATTCATCCGGTGAACTTTTACATAAAAAAGAACCACCTGGATGTGTGGACTTAAAAATAAATTTTATTGGAAGGAGGAATTTTTAGATGCCTACTATTAACCAATTAGTACGTAAAGGTCGTCATTCTAGAAGTTCTAAATCAAAAGCCCCAGCTTTAAACCATGGGTATAACAGTTACAAGAAGAAGCAAACTAACAACCCTGCTCCTCAAAAACGTGGAGTAGCTACCCGTGTGGGTACTATGACTCCAAAGAAGCCTAACTCAGCTCTACGTAAGTACGCCCGTGTTAGACTATCAAACTTGATTGAAGTTACTGCATACATTCCTGGTATTGGTCACAACCTTCAAGAACATAGTGTTGTTTTAATTCGTGGTGGTCGTGTTAAGGATTTACCTGGGGTACGTTACCACATCATCCGTGGTGCTCTAGATACTGCCGGTGTTGCTGATCGTCGTCAAAGTCGTTCAAAATACGGTACTAAGAAACCTAAGGACTAAAACATTAATTCCGCTATAAAAAACGAGGAGGATTTTTAAATGCCAAGAAAAGGAAACATTCAAAAACGTGAAGTTCTTCCTGATCCAATCTACAACTCAAAGTTAGTTACAAGTTTAATTAACCGTTTGATGTTAGATGGTAAGAGAGGAACTGCATCAGAAATTTTATATGGTGCATTCGATCTTATTAAGAAAGAAACTGGTAACGAACCAGTTGACGTATTCGAAGAAGCTATGAACAACGTTATGCCTGTACTAGAAGTTAAGGCTCGTCGTGTTGGTGGATCAAACTACCAAGTTCCTATCGAAGTACGTCCAGACCGTCGTGTTACTCTTGGTTTACGTTGGATCGTAAACTACGCACGTCTACGTGGTGAACACACAATGGTTGAACGACTAGGTCGTGAAATCATGGATGCTGCTAACAATACAGGTGCTTCAGTTAAGAAACGTGAAGACACTCATAAGATGGCAGAAGCTAACCGTGCATTTGCTCACTTCCGTTGGTAAAATAACCGTACGACTAACGTACATTTAATTAGTGGCTAATGAACTGGTATTAGCCACTTTTTTACAAAAGTGATTTATTTTGAGAGGAGAAATTTTTTATAATGGCTAACAAACGTGAATTCCCATTAGAAAAAACTCGTAACATCGGTATCACTGCTCATATCGATGCTGGTAAAACAACTGCTACAGAACGTATCTTGTACTACACTGGTAGAATCCACAAGATTGGTGAAACTCATGATGGTGCTTCACAAATGGACTGGATGGTTCAAGAACAAGAACGTGGTATCACTATTACTTCAGCCGCTACTACAGCTCGTTGGAAAGATACTCGTATCAACATTATCGATACACCAGGACACGTGGACTTCACTGCCGAAGTTGAACGTTCACTTCGTGTTCTAGATGGTTCAATTACTATTTTGGATGCTGCCGCTGGGGTAGAACCTCAAACAGAAACTGTTTGGCGTCAAGCTTCAGAATACGAAGTACCACGTATCGTATTTGCTAACAAGATGGATAAGCTAGGTGCTGACTTTGAAGCATCTGTTGAATCATTACATGAACGTCTAGATGCTAACGCACATGCTATTCAATTACCAATTGGTAAAGAAGATACCTTTGAAGGTGTTATCGACTTAATTGAAATGAAAGCATACGTTTACGATTTGGATGAAAACGGTTCAGAATATGACATCGTTGAAATTCCAGAAGAATACAAAGAAAAAGCTGAACAAGCTCGTGCTGACTTAATTGAAGCAATTGCTGATATTGATGACAGTGTTATGGAAAAATTCCTTGAAGGTGAAGAAGTTACCAACGATGAAATCAAAGCTGGTATCCGTAGAGGTACTTTGAACCTTGAATTCTACCCAGTTCTTGCTGGTTCTGCATTCAAGAACAAAGGTATCCAAATGTTAATGGACGCCGTTTTAGATTACCTACCATCACCTCTAGATGTTCGCCCATACAAGGCTACTGATCCTGACAGTGGTGAAAACATCGAACTTAAAGCTGATGACGAAAAGCCATTTGCTGCCTTAGCATTTAAGGTTGCAACTGACCCATTCGTTGGTCGTCTAACATTTATCCGTGTATACCAAGGTACTCTAGAATCAGGTTCATACGTTCTTAACGCAACTAAGGACAAACGTGAACGTGTTGGTCGTTTACTACAAATGCACTCAAATGATAGAACTGAAATTGATGAAGTATTCTCAGGTGATATCGCTGCCGCTATCGGTTTGAAGAACACTACTACTGGTGATTCTCTAACTGATCAAAAGCACCCATTACATCTAGAATCAATGGTCTTCCCAGATCCAGTTATCTCTGTTTCTGTTGAACCTAAGACTAAGGCTGACCAAGACAAGATGAACATTGCCCTACAAAAACTATCTGAAGAAGATCCTACTTTCAAGGCTGAAACTGATAGTGAAACTGGTGAAACTATTATCGCCGGAATGGGTGAACTTCACTTGAACATCATCGTTGACCGTATGAAACGTGAATTTAAGGTTGAAGCAACTATTGGTCAACCTCAAGTTGCTTACAGAGAAGCATTTACTAAGCCAACTAAGGCTCAAGGTAAATTCGTTCGTCAATCTGGTGGTAAAGGTCAATACGGGGACGTATGGATTGAATTTACTCCTAACGAAACTGGTAAAGGTTTCGAATTCGAAAACGCTATCGTTGGTGGGGTTGTTCCTCGTGAATACATTCCTTCAGTAGAACAAGGTCTTAAAGAATCAATGGAAAACGGTGTTCTTGCCGGTTACCCATTGATTGACGTTAAGGCTAAGTTATACGATGGTAGTTACCATGATGTCGATTCATCAGAAGCCGCATTTAAGGTTGCTGCATCAATCGCATTGAAAGAAGCTGCTAAGTCAGCTGGTCCTGTTATTCTAGAACCAATCATGAAAGTTGATATCGTGGTTCCAGAAGAATACATGGGTGACGTTATGGGACAAGTTACTGCTCGTCGTGGTAACGTTGATGGTATGGAAGTTAGAAACAAAGCTCAACTTATCCATGCTATGGTTCCACTATCAGAAATGTTTGGTTACGCAACTACATTGCGTTCAGCATCTCAAGGTAGAGGTACTTTCTCAATGACATTTGATCACTACTCACCAGTTCCTGCTGCAGTACAAACTGAAATCATTGAAAAGAATGGTGGAAACGCTTAATAGTTTCCTCAAAAAGAAACGTAATTTTTATTACGTTTCTTTTTTTATGCTTTTTTTCGAAAAAAATAAAAAAATTTCAAAAAATTGAAAAAAGTTTATGAAAAAATATTTCAAAAAAATTTCAAAAAAAGAGCTAAAACCCTTGAAAAGGCTTGAAAATTCTAGTATTATAGACAAGTACCTGTTCGAGGGATTAGTATGCTCTCAAGCAGATACGAGAGTAGCGTTGATGTGGGAGGTTGCGACACACCCGGCCGCTTTGCCATGATGGGGCGTGCCGGTAATTTCCACGGAGTTAGTCGTATTTTAAATACAGACGAGGAGGGAAAATAATGGCAAAACAAAAGATTCGTATCCGTTTAAAGGCATATGAACACCGTACTTTAGATCAATCAGCTGAAAAGATTGTGGCTACTGCGCAAAGAACTGGTGCTAGTGTTTCTGGTCCAATTCCATTGCCAACTGATAGAACCGTTTATACTGTTCTAGCTTCACCACATAAGTTTAAGAAGTCACGTGAACAATTTGAAATGTTGACTCACAAGCGTTTAATCGACATCTTAAACCCAACACCAAAAACAGTTGATTCATTAATGAAACTTGATTTACCAAGTGGTGTTGATATCGAAATTAAACTATAATTAATCAAAATTACAATATATCGGAGGTGTACTCATGACCAAAAAAGGAATCTTAGGTAGAAAAATCGGAATGACTCAAGTTTTCACTGATAACGGTGAATTAGTTCCAGTTACTGTTGTAGATGTAACTCCTAACGTTGTTCTACAAACTAAATCAACTGAAACTGATGGATACAATGCTATTCAACTTGGTTACGAAGATAAACGTGATGTTTTAAGTAACAAACCAGAAAAGGGTCATGTAGCAAAAGCAAATACAAATCCTAAGCGCTTCATTAAAGAAATCAGAGATGTTGAGCTTAGCGATTACAATGTAGCAGACGAAATCAAGGCAGACATTTTTGAAGCCGGTGACATCGTAGATGTAACAGGTATCACAAAGGGTCATGGTTACCAAGGTAACATTCATAAGGATGGTCAAGCTAGAGGTCCTGAAACTCACGGTTCTAGATACCACCGTCGTCCTGGTTCACTTGGTGTAATTATCAACCGTGTTACTAAGGGTATGAAATTACCAGGTAGAATGGGTAACAAACAAGTTACAATTCAAAATCTTGAAATTGTTAAGGCTGACGTTGACAACAACGTACTTTTAATTAAAGGTAACGTTCCTGGTGCCAACAAGTCATTCCTTACTGTTAAATCTGCAGCTCGCGGATCACAAAAATAAGAAAGGAGGAACCATAAATGACAAGCGTAGCATTATACAAACAAGATGGTAGCAAAAACGGTAACGTTGAATTAAACGATGAAATTTTTGCTATCGAACAAAACGACAGTGTTGTATTTGACGTTGTTTTGATGCAAAGAGCATCAATGCGCCAAGGTACACACGCTGTAAAGAACAGAAGCGCTGTTAGAGGTGGTGGTAAGAAGCCATGGCGTCAAAAGGGTACTGGACGTGCTCGTCAAGGTTCAATCCGTTCACCACAATGGCGTGGAGGTGGAATCGTCTTCGGACCTACTCCTCGTTCATACAGCTACCACTTACCAAAGAAAGTTAGCCGTTTAGCTATCAAGTCTGTTTTATCAGAAAAAGTTGCTAACGACAGCTTCGTAGTTGTTGATTCATTAAGTTTCGATGCTCCTAAGACTAAAGATTTCTCAGAAGCACTAAACAAGCTAAATGCTTCAACTAAGACATTAGTAGTCTTGGAAGAAGACAACAAGAATGCTGCTTTATCAGCTCGTAACCTTAAGAATGTTGAAATCGTTTCAGCTAAAGGTTTAAACACTTTGAGCGTAGTAAACAGTGACAAGATTGTCATCACAAAGGCTGCTCTTTCTCAAGTAGAGGAGGTGCTCGCATAATGGAATCACGTGATATTATCCTACGTCCTGTAATTACAGAACAATCAACTGCAATGATGGATGAAAAGAAATACACTTTTGATGTTGACTTACGAGCAACTAAAACACAAGTGAAAAACGCAATCGAAGACATCTTTGATGTTACAGTTGCAAATGTAAATATTATGAATCTAAAAGGTAAGCTAAAGCGCCAAGGCCGTTTCTCAGGTTACACTAAGAAGCGTCGTAAGGCTATCGTTACTTTATCAAACGATTCAAAAGAAATTAACTTATTTAGCAATAAATAAAATATCAATTTAGGAGGAAAACACCGTGGCTATTAAAAAATACAAACCAACCAGCAATGGTCGCCGTAACATGACTAGTCTTGACTACAGCGGTTTGACTAAGACAAAGCCTGAAAAGTCATTATTGGCTTCTAAGTCACACTCAGCTGGTCGTAACAACTCTGGTCGCATGACTGTTCGTCACCGTGGTGGTGGTAACAAGAATCAATACCGTATTATTGATTTCAAACGTAACCATGATGATGTAGACGGTATCGTTAAGACTATCGAATACGATCCAAACCGTACTGCTAACATTGCGTTAGTTGTATACACTGACGGTATTAAGTCATACATTCTAGCACCTAAGGGTCTAAAAGTTGGTGATAAGGTTCAATCAGGACCAAACGCTGACATCAAACCTGGTAATGCTTTAGCATTGAAGGATATCCCTGTAGGTACTGTTATTCACAATATCGAATTAAAACCAGGTAAGGGTGGACAATTAGTTCGTTCTGCTGGTACTTCAGCTCAACTATTGGGTAAGGAAGGAAAATACGTACTAGTTCGTCTAGCATCTGGAGAAGTTCGTATGATTCTTTCAGTTAACCGTGCCACTATCGGTAGTATCGGTAACGAAGAACACTCATTAGTTAATGTTGGTAAAGCTGGTCGTAACCGTTACAAGGGCCAACGTCCACACGTTCGTGGTTCTGTAATGAACCCTAACGATCACCCTCATGGTGGTGGTGAAGGTAAAGCTCCTGTTGGTTACCCATCACCATTATCACCATGGCACAAAAAGACTGTTGGTAAGAAGACTCGTAGTAAGAGTGCTCGTTCTAACAAGTTCATTGTTCGCCGTCGTAAGGGATCAAAGATGTAATAAACTAAGTTATACCTTCGGGTATATACTTCCCTATACTGATTTTGAAGAGGAGGTTTCATAATGTCTCGTAGTTTAAAAAAGGGACCTTTTGCCGATGCGCATCTTTTAAAGAAAATTGATGCTCAAAAAGACCAAGACAAAAAAGACGTAATCAAGACATGGTCACGTCGTTCAACAATCTTCCCTAGTTTCATTGGCTACACTATCGCTGTTTATGATGGAAGAAAAAACGTTCCAGTATATATTCAAGAAGATATGGTAGGTCACAAATTAGGTGAATTTGTACCAACTCGTACTTTCCATGGACATGGAAATGACGATAAGAAAACTGTTTAAGCAAGGAGGATAACAAATGGCTGAACAAGTTACATCAGCAAAAGCTACTGCTAGAACTGTTCGCATCGCCGCACGTAAGGTCCGCCTTGTAGTTGATCTTATTAGAGGTAAAAGCGTTTCAGAAGCAGCTGCAATCTTGAAGTTCACTCCAAGAGGAGCTTCACCAGTTGTTTCAAAAGTTTTAATGTCAGCTGTAGCAAATGCAGAAAATAATTTTGATTTAGATCGTGAAGACTTGGTAGTAAGCGAAGTTTTTGTTAACGAAGGACCAACACTAAAACGTTTCCGTCCTCGTGCAAAGGGTTCTGCTTCTCCAATTAACAAACGTACTAGTCATATCACAGTTGTAGTTTCAGAAAAATAGGAGGGATTAGCCGTGGGTCAAAAAGTAAATCCTACTGGATTACGTGTCGGAATTATTCGCGATTGGGACGCAAAATGGTACGCTGAAAAAGCTGATTTTGCTAACAACATTAATGAAGACCTAAAAATCCGTGAATACATTAGTAAGAGACTCGCTGACGCTTCCGTATCAAGAGTTGTTATTGAACGTGCTGCAAAGCGTGTTAACGTTTCAATTCATACTGCTAAACCAGGTATGGTTATTGGTAAGGGCGGATCAGAAGTCGAAAATCTTCGTAACGAATTAAACAATTTAACAGGTAAGAGAGTTCACATCAACATCATCGAAATCAAGAAACCTGATTTAGATGCTAAACTTGTTGGTGAAAACATTGCTCGTCAATTGGAAGGCCGTGTAGCATTCCGTCGTGCAATGCGTCAATCAATGCAACGTGCTCGTCGTGCCGGTGCTAAGGGTATCAAAACTCAAGTTGCTGGTCGTCTAAATGGTGCAGATATGTCACGTGTGGAAGCATACGCTGAAGGAACTGTTCCATTGCACACATTGAGAGCAGACATCGACTACTCATGGGAAGAAGCTCACACTACTTACGGATCAATTGGTGTAAAAACTTGGATCTACCGTGGTGAAGTTTTACCACAAGCAGTTAACGATGCTCAAGAAAACGATAAAGGAGGGAAATAAACATGCTAGTACCAAAACGTGTTAAGTTCCGTCGTGAACACCGTGGTAAATTACGCGGTACTTCAAAAGGTGGAAACACTGTTTCATTCGGTGAATTTGGTTTACAATCAACTGATTCACATTGGATCACTAACCGTCAAATCGAAGCTTGTCGTATTGCTATGACAAGACACATGAAGCGTGGTGGGAAAGTTTGGATTAAAATTTTCCCTCACAAGTCTTACACTGAAAAAGGTGTAGGGGTTCGTATGGGTAATGGTAAAGGTACTCCAGCCGGATGGGTTGCTCCAGTTAAACGTGGAAAAGTCCTATTCGAAGTTGGTGGAGTTTCTGAAGAAGTTGCTCTAGAAGCTTTACGTTTAGCTTCAGCTAAACTTCCTGTTCGAACAAAGATTATTAAACGTGAGGAAGTAGGTGGCGAATCAAATGAAGGCTAAAGAAATTAATGAACTAACCACTGCTCAAATGCATGAAAAAGAACAAAGCTACAAAGAAGAATTATTCAACCTTCGTTTTCAATTAGCTACTGGTCAATTGGAAAACACTGCAAGATTGAAACAAGTTCGTAAGAACATTGCACGTATCAAAACTGCATTGCGTCAACAAGAACTAAACAAATAGAATACGATAGGAGGTCAACGTAATATGGAACGTAATATGCGTAAGGTCTACAGAGGCCGTGTTGTTTCTGACAAGATGGACAAAACCATCACAGTTGTTGTTGAAACTTACAAAACACATTCTACTTACGGAAAACGTGTTAAGTACTCAAAGAAGTACAAAGCTCATGATGAAAACAATGAAGCAAAAATTGGTGACATTGTAGAAATTATGGAAACACGTAAGCTATCAGCTACTAAGAATTTCCGTTTAGTTAATATCGTTGAAAAAGCCGTTATTATCTAATATAAGTGATTAATTTTTATCGTATTCTGAGTAAATACCGGAAGGAGGGTATTAGCTATGATTCAACAAGAAAGTCGTTTGAAAGTTGCTGATAACTCAGGTGCTCGTGAACTTTTAACTATCAAAGTTTTAGGCGGATCAAGCAGAAGATATGCAGGTATCGGTGATATTATTGTTGCTACTGTAAAACAAGCAACACCAGGTGGCGTTGTCAAAAAGGGTGACGTTGTTAAAGCTGTTATCGTAAGAACTAAGTCAGTATCACGTCGTGCAGATGGTTCATACATCCGTTTCGATGAAAATGCTGCCGTACTTGTTCAAGATGATAAAAGTCCTAAGGGAACTCGTATCTTTGGACCAGTTGCACGTGAACTACGTGACAACGAATTCATGAAGATCGTTTCTCTAGCCCCTGAAGTACTTTAATTAACAAATGTCAACCAAGGAGGTGCCAATAAATGTTTATTAAAACTGGTGACAAAGTTCGCGTTATTAGTGGTAAAGACAAAGGTAAAGAAGGAACTGTTACCAAGACTATTGCCTCAAAAGATCGCGTAATCGTTGAAGGTATTAACATCGTAAAGAAACATCAAAAAGCTTCTCAAGCTAACCCACAAGGTGGCATTAATGAAGTTGAAGCTCCAATTCATGTTTCAAACGTTATGTTAATTGACCCATCAACAAACGAACCAACTAAGGTTGGATTCAAATTTGAAAATGGTAAGAAAGTTCGTATTTCTAAAAAATCAAACAAATCAATCGATTAAAATTTAATTGAAAGGAGGATACCTTTCCATGTCAAACCGTTTACAAGATAAATACAAAACTGAAATTTCAAAAGCATTAGTTGATAAGTTTAACTACTCATCAATCATGCAAGCTCCAAAGATCGAAAAAATCGTTCTTAACATGGGTGTTGGTGACGCTGTTACTAACGCTAAGAACCTAGACGAAGCTGTCGCTGAATTAACTCAAATCTCTGGTCAAAAACCACTTGTTACCAAAGCTAAGAAATCAATCGCTGGTTTCCGTTTACGTGAAGGTATGTCAATTGGTGCGAAAGTTACTTTACGTGGTGAACGTATGTACGACTTCTTAGACAAGTTAGTTAACGTTTCATTACCACGTGTTCGTGATTTCCACGGTGTTAACAAGCGTTCATTTGATGGACGTGGTAACTACACTCTAGGTATTCGTGAACAATTAATTTTCCCAGAAATTAACTACGATAACGTTAATCGTGTACGTGGATTAGACATTGTTATTGTTACAACTGCTAACACTGACGAAGAATCCAAAGAATTGTTAACTCAATTCGGTATGCCATTTGCAAAATAATAGGAGGGTATAAATACTATGGCTAGAAAAGCATTAGTTGTAAAAAGTGAACGTCCTGCCAAATTCTCAACAAGAAATTACACTCGTTGTGAACGCTGTGGTAGACCTCATTCAGTTTACAAGAAATTTCATTTATGCCGTCTATGTATCAGAGATCTAGCTCACAAAGGCCAAATCCCTGGTATGAAGAAGGCAAGTTGGTAAAATTAACTACATTTAGATAGGAGGTCTACGTTAATGTCCATGACAGATCCAATCGCTGACTTTTTAACTAGAATTCGTAACGCCAACATGGTACGTCACGATTCTGTTGAAGTTCCAGCTTCAAAAATCAAAAAGAACATCGCTGAAATCTTAAAACGTGAAGGTTTCGTACGCGACGTTGAATACGTTGAAGACGACAAACAAGGCGTTATCCGCGTATTCCTAAAATATGGTAAAGACAACGAACGTGTTATCTCTGGTTTGAAACGTATCTCAAAACCAGGTCTACGTTCATACGTAAAATCTGATTCAATTCCTAAGGTATTAAATGGTTTAGGTATTGCAATTATCTCAACTTCTGAAGGTGTTATCACTGATAAAGAAGCTCGTGCTAAAAAAATTGGTGGAGAAGTATTAGCATACATTTGGTAATACTTTTTGCTTGAACTGGAGGTGTAATGAAATGAGTCGTATTGGTTACAGAAAGATTGTTTTACCTGAAGGTGTTGAATTATCAACTGAAGGTAACAACGTAACTGTTAAAGGTGCTAAGGGTTCACTAACTCGTGAATTCTCACCAATCATCAAGATGAATGTTGACGGAAACGTCGTATCATTCGAACCAGCAGTTAGATACGATAACAAGACCCGTGCAATGCACGGTACTATGCGTGCTAACTTAAACAACATGGTTGAAGGTGTATCAAATGGTTTTACTAAGACACTTAAGCTAGTCGGTGTTGGTTACCGTGCTCAAGCTAAAGGTTCTGTCCTAGAATTAAACGTTGGTTACTCTAACCCTGTTGAAATGGAAATCAACGAAGATCTTAAAGTTGAAACTCCTGACAGTTTAACTATTACTGTTAGCGGTATTAACAAAGAACACGTTGGTGACTTTGCAGCTCGTGTTCGTGCCGTACGTTCACCAGAACCTTACAAGGGTAAAGGTATTCGTTACGAAAACGAAGTTGTACGTCGTAAAGAAGGTAAGACTGGTAAGTAATGAGTTAAATCTCGTTGCTTAACTATTTTAATTAATATTTAAGAGGTGACTATTTTGATTAATAAACCAGATAAAAATAAGACACGTCAACGTCGTCATTTACGTGTCCGTAACAAAATCTCTGGTACTGCTGTGTGCCCACGTTTGAACGTTTACCGTTCTAACAAAAACATCTACGCTCAAGTTATTGATGACGTAGCGGGTGTTACGCTTGCTAGTGCCTCAACTCTAGATAAAGAAGTTAGCGGTTCAAACAAGACTGAACAAGCATCATCTGTTGGTGCTGTAGTCGCAAAACGTGCCGTTGAAAAAAATGTTAAAAATGTTGTTTTCGATCGTGGTGGTTACTTATACCACGGACGTGTTCAAGCTCTTGCTGAAGCTGCACGTGAAAACGGACTAGAATTTTAATAAAAGGAGGAATAACCACAATGGCTGAATTTATTGATCCAAATAAATTAGAACTTGAAGATACTGTCGTATCAATCAACCGTATTACTAAGGTTGTAAAGGGTGGACGTCGTCTACGTTTTGCTGCATTAGTTGTTGTTGGTGATAGAAACGGTCACGTAGGATTTGGTACTGGTAAAGCTCAAGAAGTTCCAGACGCAATCCGTAAAGCTGTTGAAGATGGTCGTAAGAACTTAATTACTGTTCCCAAGGTTGGTACTACTATTCCTCATGAAATTATCGGTACTTACGGTGGCGGTAAGATCATGTTAAAACCTGCTGAAGAAGGTTCTGGTGTTGCCGCTGGTGGTGCCGTTCGTTCAGTTATGGAATTAGCTGGTATTGACGATGTTACAAGTAAACGTTTAGGTTCAGATACTCCAATCAATGCAATTCGTGCTACTTTCGAAGGACTAAAAGCATTGAAGAGTGCAGACAAAGTTGCTACTTTACGTGGCGTATCTGCTCAACATTTAGCAGAATAAGGAGGGGTTAGAAGATGGCTCAATTAAAGATTACTTTAACTCACAGTGCAGAACACCGTCTCCCCAAACAACGTAAAATTGTTAAGGCGCTAGGTTTAGGTCGTATTAACAGTACTGTTGTTAAACCTGATAACGAAGCAACTCGTGGAGCTCTGTTCCATATTGCACACTTAGTTAAAGTTGAACAAGTTAAGTAATAAATAACAAGGAGGTGCACTTCAAATGAAATTACATGAATTAAAAGCTGCCGAAGGTTCACGCTCATCAAGACAACGTCTAGGTCGTGGATTAGGAAGTAAAGGTAAGACTTCTGGTCGTGGACAAAAGGGTCAAAAGGCTCGTAGTAAGACACGTGTAGGATTCGAAGGGGGCCAAATGCCTTTCTACCGTAGAATTCCAAAACGTGGTTTCACTAACATTAACCGTAAGGAATACGCTATCGTTAACTTATCTACTTTAGATTTATTTGACGACGGTGCTGAAGTTACACCAGAAAGCCTAATGGAAGCTGGTATTGTTAAGAACGCTAAAGACGGTATCAAGATTCTTGGTAACGGTGAACTTAACAAGAAGCTAACTGTTAAAGCTAACAAGTTTTCTGACGCTGCTAAGTCAGCAATCGAAAATGCTGGCGGTAAGATCGAGGTGATCTAATGCTATCAGCCTTGAAAAACGCTTTTAAAGTGAAAGATATTAGAAATAAGATCATGTTTACTTTGGGAGTATTGATTGTATTTAGACTAGGTGCTTATATTACAGTCCCTGGTATAAACGCTAAAGCACTCCAAAGCGTTGCTTCATCTGGCTTAGTTAGCATTTTAAACACCTTTAGTGGTGGTGGATTAACTAATTATTCACTATTTGCTATGGGTGTTTCACCATATATTACTGCGCAAATCATCGTTCAACTATTACAAATGGACATTGTCCCACGTTTTGTTGAATGGAGTAAGCAAGGTGACGTTGGTAGACGTAAGTTGAACCAAGTTACTCGAGTACTTACAGTATTCCTTGCTTTCGTGCAGTCAATTGGAATTACAGCCGGATTTAACACTTTAAGCAGTTTGAACCTTGTTCAAAATCCTGGTCCTGCTACTTATTTGAGTATCGGTTTAATTTTAACCGGTGGTTCAATGTTAACAACTTGGATGGGTGACATGATTACAGATCGAGGAATTGGTCAAGGTGTTTCAATGATCATTTTCGCTGGTATCATCGCAAGAATCCCTACAGGAGTTCAACAATTATATAAGGAATACATCGTTGGAGATACTTCTTCACAATTATGGCCATCTATCTTATTCTTAGTTGCGCTATTCTTAGTAATCCTAGTAATTGTTACTTTTGTTACCTGGTTCCAACAAGCTGAACGTAGGATTCCAATTCAATATACTAGAAGAGAAACAGGTGCTGGCGAAAACAGTTACCTTCCATTGAAGGTTAACGTTGCTGGTGTTATCCCTGTTATCTTCGCCAGTTCGTTTATTTCAACACCACAAGCTATTTTGCTTTTCTTTGCAAGTAAACATTCTGGTGATGGTTGGTACCAACTTATGAGTAGCATATTCAATATGCAAACTCTATCTGGTGCTACCCTATACACTGTATTAATTGTTGTCTTTACATTCTTCTATGCATTTGTTCAAGTTAACCCTGAAAAACTTTCAGAAAACTTACAAAAGCAAGGAAGTTACATTCCTGGTGTTTGGCCAGGGAATGGTACTCAAACTTATGTTTCTCAAGTATTGATGAGACTAAGTGTTGTTGGTGCTTTATTCCTAGGGGTTGTTGCATTAATTCCTTTAATTGCACAAAACGTTTGGAATTTAGACGAATCCATCGGTTTAGGTGGTACTAGTTTACTAATCGTTGTCGGTGTTGCCATCGAAACAATTAGACAAATTCGTGGATTGATGATGAAACAAGAATATGTTGGATTCATTCAATCAACTCGACCAAATGATTTATAAAAGTGTGTATGGAGGTAATTAAAAATGTCAATGAACTTAATCTTAATGGGGCTTCCTGGAGCTGGTAAAGGTACACAAGCAGAATCCATTATTGAAAATTATGGAATTCCACATATCTCTACTGGAGATATCTTTCGTGCTGCTATAAAAGACCAAACTGAAATGGGATTAAAGGCAAAACAATATATTGATAAAGGGAATTTAGTTCCTGATGATGTAACATGTGGAATTGTTAAAGATCGTCTTGCACAAGATGATACTAAAAAAGGCTATATGTTAGACGGTTTTCCTAGAACTATCGAACAAGCAAATGCTTTACAAGAAATTTGTGAAGAGCTTGATCGACCATTGGATGCTGTTATAAATATTGACGTTGACCCTAAAGTTCTTGTTGATCGACTATCAGGTAGATTTATTTGTAAGAACTGTGGTGCTACTTACCACAAACTTTACAAAATGCCTAAAGTTGAAGATACTTGTGATATTTGTGGTGGCCATGAATTTTATCAACGTAGTGATGACAAGCCTGAAACAGTTAAGAACCGTTTAGATGTAAATATCGAAATGAATACACCATTAATCGATTTTTACAAACAACGTGATTTACTATTTACTGTAGATGGTAGTCAAGATATTAATGATGTTACTAAGGACATTGACAAAATACTTAAACAATTCTAGAAATCGTTGAGATGACTGGTATTGTTGCCGTAAGTATATTTGTGTGATAAACTAACCCATGTGTATTTGCGATTGCTATACAACGGGCTTTTGTCTTGATATCTTGGCATATGGCTAACCGTGTAGAATCGTATTTTTCGAGGAGGAAATTCTTTGTCTAAAGATAATGTTATTGAAATTGAAGGTAAAGTTAGTGAAACTTTACCAAATGCTATGTTTCGTGTTGAACTAGAAAATGGTCACGAAATCTTAGCTCACGTATCCGGAAAGATCAGAATGCATTACATTCGTATCTTGCCTGGTGACCGTGTCACTGTTGAAATGTCACCATATGATTTAAGCAAGGGACGTATTACTTACCGTTATAAGTAAGGATACTGTCTTGAAGTATAGGAGGGTTATATAATGAAGGTTCGTCCATCAGTAAAACCAATGTGTGAAAATTGTAAAATAATTAGAAGAAAAGGCCGTGTTATGGTCATTTGTTCAAATCCAAAACATAAACAAAGACAAGGCAAGTAATTTTAATAAAACAGGAGGTGTGTTTGAATGGCTCGTATCGCCGGAATTGATTTACCACGTGATAAACGTATCGTTATTGGTCTAACTAGCATCTTTGGAATTGGTCAAAGTAGAGCTGCAGAAATTCTTGAAAAGGCTGGCGTTTCAGAAGATGTTCGTGTTCGCGATTTAACTCCAGACCAAGAAGATAAGATTCGTGCAGTTGTTGACAATTACAAAATTGAAGGTGACTTACGTCGTGAAGTAAGAATGAATATCAAGAAGCTTCAAGAAATTGGTTCTTACCGTGGAATGCGTCACCGTCGTGGTTTACCTGTTAGAGGTCAACACACAAAGAACAACGCCCGTACTCGTAAGGGTAAAAAAGTAACTATCGCTGGTAAGAAAAAATAATAAATAAAGGAGGTTAGTAAATCATGGTTCAAAAGAAAGGTTCTCGTAAACGTAGAGTAAAGAAGAACATCGAAGCCGGTGTTGCTCACATTCACTCTACTTTTAATAACACATTAGTTATGATTACCGATATGCAAGGTAATGCTATTGCTTGGTCATCTGCTGGTGCTTTAGGATTCCGTGGAAGTCGTAAATCAACTCCATTTGCTGCTCAAATGGCTTCAGAAGCCGCTGCTAAGACAGCTATGGAACATGGTATGAAGACTGTTGAAGTTGCTGTTAAAGGTCCTGGTTCAGGTCGTGAATCAGCTATCCGTGCACTTCAATCAACTGGTTTAGAAGTTGCTGCTATTCGTGATGTTACTCCAGTTCCACATAATGGATCTCGTCCTCCAAAGCGTCGTAGAGTTTAATTTATTCTCGTCTCTGTATGGAGAAATAATTAATTATTAACTCAGAGCGTTTTGAAAGGGGTAGAAGATAAGAATGATTGAATTTGAAAAACCTAATATTCATAAGATTGATGAAACTGATAATTATGGAGAAGTTGTTGTTGAACCACTAGAACGTGGATACGGAACAACTCTTGGAAACTCGTTGCGTAGAATTTTACTTTCATCTTTACCTGGTGCAGCCGTAACTAGCATTCAAATCGATGATGTATTACATGAATTTTCTACAGTACCTGGTGTTGTAGAAGATGTAACTCAAATCATTTTAAATGTTAAAAAGATTTCATTGAAGTTGGAAGCCGAAGATGGCGAAGACAAAGAAATGGAAATCAACGTTACAGGTCCAGCTCAAGTAACTGCTGGTGACATTCAAGCTGACGGTGATGTGACAGTTCTAAATCCAGATCTACACATTGCTACAGTTGCTGAAGGTTCTACATTCCATATGAGAATGACTGCAAATAAGGGTCGCGGATACGTTTCTGCGGATGAGAATAAGGCTCGTAATGATGGAATGCCAATCGGTGTCTTACCAGTTGATTCCATTTATACCCCAATCGAACGTGTTAATTATCAAGTTGAAAATGCGCGTGTTGGTCAAAGATCTGACTTTGATAAACTAACTCTTGACGTTTGGACTGATGGTTCTATCACTCCAAGTGAAGCAATTAGTTTAGCTGCTAAGATCCTAAATGATCACCTAGCTATGTTTATTGATCTTACTGATGAAGCCAAGAACACTGAAGTTATGGTGGAAAAGGAAGAAACACATAAAGAAAAAATGCTAGAAATGACAATTGAAGAATTGGACTTATCTGTTCGTTCATACAATTGTTTGAAACGTGCTGGTATCAACACAGTTCAAGAATTAACCAACAAAAGTGAAGCTGACATGATGAAGGTTAGAAACTTAGGACGTAAGTCTCTTGTTGAAGTAAAACATAAGTTAGAAGCCCTTGGATTGTCATTACGTAAAGAAGATTAGTATAAAGGAGGACATCCATTTATGAGTTACCGTAAATTACAACGTACTAGTGCACACCGTCGTTCATTACTACGTAACCTAACTACTGACTTATTAGTAAACGGTGAAATTAAGACCACTGAAGCTCGTGCTAAAGAAGTACGCTCAACTGCTGAAAAGATGATTACTCTTGGTAAGCGTGGAGATCTTCATGCTCGTCGTCAAGCTGCTGCTTTCTTACAAAACGTAGTTGCTGATGCTAAAGAAGATGGTGATGACGTAACTGTTACTACTGCATTACAAAAGCTATTTGATGAAATTGCTCCTAAGTATGCAGAACGTAACGGTGGTTACACTCGTATTCTAAAGACTATGCCTCGTCGTGGTGATGGTGCATCAATGGTTATTTTACAATTAGTTGACTAATTAATCGTAAACATAATTAAATAGTAACAACAAATCACTAGGGCTATTAGTATAAAGCGTTATGATGATGGGCAAGCCCCAAGTCTAGCTTGAATGGAGCTTTGCTTCGCACTAATAGCCTATTAGTGATTTTTTTATACATAAATTTAAATGAGGTGACATGAATGTCTCAAAACATTATTGAAGTATCTAATTTAAAATATAAATACGATGAATCAGATAAATTTGCTGTTAATGATTTTTCAATGACTATTAAAAAAGGGGAATGGGTATCCATTATCGGAAAAAACGGTAGTGGTAAATCTACCTTAATTAGCTTATTAGATGGCTTAATTGAAAAAAGCAGTGGTGAAATCATCATTGATGGAGATACTTTAAGTACTACTAATGTATATGGCATTCGTGACAAAATTGGGATTGTTTTTCAAAATCCAAGTAATCAATTCGTCGCATCAACTGTTGAAGACGATATCGCATTTGGATTAGAAAACCATAATTTAGATCAAGACATAATGCACGAAAAGGTATATCAAGCGCTTAAAGATGTTGATATGCTTGAATATGCTAAGAATGATCCATCCAGACTTTCTGGGGGACAGAAACAAAGAGTCGCAATTGCAGGGGTATTAGCCATGCAACCTAAGATTATTATTTTGGATGAAGCAACTAGTATGCTAGATCCAAAAGCAAAACTATTAATCACAAATTTGATTAATGAGGTTAGAAACAAGTATAATTTAACTATCATATCAATTACCCATGACATTAATGAAATTCAAGAATCTAATCGTACTATCTTAATTAAAGACGGTCAAAAGATTTTGGATACTACGCCTAGTGAGTTATTCACTCAATTAGCGAATGTCGAAGAATATGGACTAAGATTACCATTCTCAGAAAAGCTACGATTAAAACTAGCTGACAGTGGATTTAATGTCCCAGATAATTATTTAAATGATGAGGAGATTATCGAATGGATAACGCAATATCATTCAAAAATGTAAGTCATATATACCAACCGAATACACCACTAGAATATCATGCGTTAAAAGATGTCTCTTTGAAGATTAAAAAAGGCAGTTTTGTTTCAATTATTGGTAAAACGGGAAGTGGAAAATCGACATTAATCAAACATATTAATGCGCTTTTAAAGCCCACTAACGGTAGTGTTAGAGTCGATGATTTTAAAATTGATAACAAAACTAACAACAAACATTTGAAGCCGTTAAGACAAAAGGTCGGAATGGTTTTCCAATTTCCAGAGCAACAATTATTTGCCGAAACCGTAAAAGAAGATATTGCTTTTGGTCCTAGTAACTTTGGTATCGAAGGTGATGAATTAGAACAACGAGTTCAAAAAGCCGTTGATACAGTTAGATTGGATTCAAAGCTATTAGATAAATCGCCATTTGATTTATCTGGCGGTCAAAAGAGAAGGGTCGCTATCGCAGGGGTATTAGCAATGGAACCCGAAATTTTAGTGCTAGATGAACCAACAGCAGGATTGGACTTACAAGGACAAGAATACATTTTAGACTTAATCAAAAGATTAAATCGTGAAGATAACATGACCATTATTTTGGTTAGTCATCAAATGGATGATGTTGCTAAATACTCAGAGCGAGTAATCGTAATGAGTGAAGGTGAAATCGTCAAAAAATGCTACCCAGATGAACTATTTACTGACGTTGAATTCTTAGACCAATATGATTTAAGAGTTCCTGAAACAGTTAAGATTACCAAACAACTGGAAGCCAAAGGGTTCACATTAGATAAGCTATCTTTAGATGAAGACGAGTTAATAAACGAAATCATCAATAAATTAAGGAATGAAGGAAAGAATGAATAATTTTATATTTGGAAGATACCTTCCAGGAAATTCAATAATTCATAAACTAAACCCCGCAGCTAAAATCCTGCTATGTTTTATTTATATTTTCGTTGTTTTCTTCGCGAATAACGTTGCGACATATCTATTATTAGCAGCAACCGTTGTTGTCTTTGTTATATTATCAAAATGTTCATTATCCTTCTTTTTAAAGGGGATTATGCCACTCTTATGGGTGATTATATTTACCGTCTTAATTCAGGTGTTTTTTAGTGCTGGTGGGCATGTCTATTATTCACTAGGCATTATTAGAATCACTTCATTTGGGATTTTTAATGCGATTCTATTGTTCATTCGTTTTATGTTGATTATCGCAATGTCGACAGTTTTAACATTAACGACATCTCCATTGGAAATTTCACATGGCATTAGTATGTTATTAAAACCCCTTAAGCGATTTAAATTCCCAGTCGAAACATTTTCATTGATGATTTCAATCGCACTAAGGTTTGTGCCGACATTAACTGACGAAACTAAATTAATCATGGATGCACAAAGATCTCGTGGTGTCGACTTTGGTGATGGGGGACTAATAAAAAGAGCCAAGGCCTTTGTTCCGCTACTAATACCACTTTTCGTTAGTGCATTTAAACATGCTGATGATTTAAGTGTGGCCATGGAAGCACGTGGATACCAAACTGGAAAGCTAAGATCTCACTACCATAGTTATAAGTGGCAGACAAAAGACTATAGCTTTATATCATTAATTGTGATTATCACAATCGTTACATTTATGTATAGGAGTTAAGTAAATGGCATATCGTTATAAAATAACATTAGCCTATGATGGAACTGATTTTTATGGATTTCAACGCCAACCTAAGAAAAGAACCATTGAAGGAATATTAACTAAAATCATTAATAAAATGGCCAAAAATCCGGATCCAGCAATTACTGTCTATGGGTCCGGTAGAACTGATGCAGGAGTACATGCATTAGGCCAAGTGGCTCATTTTGACTTTCCGTACGATTTACCAGAAGCTAACATGCTTAAAGGGTTAAATAGTATGTTGCCATTAGATGTTCAAATTAAGAAGGTCGAAAAAGTAGCTCCCGATTTTCATGCTCGTTATGATGTATCAGGAAAAAGATATATGTATCGGATGGACATGGGAGAATTTAGAAACCCATTTAAACGTAGATATACTGCGCAATGGCGATTCCCTGTTGATATCGATAAAATCAACATTGCTTTACAAGATTTAATCGGTGAACATGATTTTACAAGTTTTGTTGCCTCTGGTTCTTCAGCTAGAACCAACGTCAGAACTATTTATGAAGCAAAATGTGAAATCGATGAAAAAGAAAACGAATTAATTTTTGAATTCTACGGGAATGGTTTCTTATATAATATGGTTAGAATCATGGTCGGTGTCCTAGTTGAAATTGGTTCTGGATCAAGGGATGTCCATGATATTTTAAGACTATATGAAATTAAAGACAGAACCCAAGCAAGAAGAACAGTACCTGCTAGCGGGCTTTATCTAAAGCATGTATACTATGAAGGCGAAGACCCACAACATCCAACCAAATTACCTCATCATCAAAGATGATTTAAGGTTGACTTTATAATTAAAAGATTGTAATATTGAGCATGGTATTGTTTGCCCCACAATAAGCCCCGGAAACTTATATTGGTGTCGAACAAACACAGAAACATGGAGGAAGATTAAAGTGCGTACAACATATATGGCAAAACCAGGTGAAGTAGAACGCAAGTGGTACATCATTGACGCAACTGATATCAGTTTAGGTCGTCTATCAACTGTCGTTGCTTCTATTTTACGAGGAAAAAACAAGCCAACATTTACACCTCATGTAGATACTGGCGATAACGTTATTGTTATTAATGCTTCAAAAGTTGCATTAACAGGTCGTAAAGCTAGCGATAAGCTATACTCCCACCACACAGGTTATTTAGGTGGTCTAAAACAAAAAACTGCTGGTCAAATGTTAAATGATACTCCAGACAAGTTAGTAGAAACATCAGTTAAAGGTATGCTACCAAGTGGAACTTTAGCTCACAAGCAATTATTACACTTACACGTATACGCTGATGCTAACCATGCTCACGAAGCTCAAAACCCTGAAGTATTAGACATTAGTAACCTAATTTAAGGAGGAAACTTAATTGGCTCAAGTACAATATCGCGGCACAGGCCGTCGTAAAGACTCAGTAGCCCGAGTAATTTTAGTACCCGGTACTGGTAAAGTTGTTATGAACAAGAAAGATATTGAAGATTACATTCCATTCCCTAACTTAAGAGCAGTGGTAATGCAACCATTCAATGTTACTGAAACATCAGGTAACTACGATGCTTTAATCAATGTTAACGGTGGTGGTTTCTCAGGACAAGCTGGTGCAGCTCGTCACGGAATCGCTCGTGCATTGCTAGAAGTAGATCCTGACTTCCGTGCTTCATTAAAGAGTGCCGGTTTATTAACTCGTGACGCTCGTATGAAAGAACGTAAGAAACCAGGTCTTAAGAAAGCTCGTAAAGCTGGTCAATTCTCAAAACGTTAAGATACACTTATCTTTATGTTTCAAAGAACTTCCCTTGTGGAAGTTCTTTTTTTATTCATGAATTGGACTTATGATTTAAAATAGTGTTTAATAGTTAATTGTTATTTAGTTTATAAAGAAAAAGGAGATGATGACGATTAGAAATAAAGTATATCGAATGAATATCCTGTCCATTTTTATCGCAATCATCATTGTACAAACAAGTATTCCAGGATTGGGGAATATTCCAGTGGGACCACTTAACGTGACCATTATTCCAATTACAATTGCATTGTCTGCTGTTATGTTAGGAACTAAGTCTGGTGCACTAGTAGGTGGAATTTGGGGATTAATTACGTTTTTAAGAGCGTTTTGGTGGCCTACCAGTCCGATTGCCATCTATGTATTTACAAACCCACTAGTATCCATTTTTCCAAGAATATTAGTAGGGTTGGTTGCTGGATTAATCTTTAATCATTTTTATGACCCTGAAAAGAGAAGTAGATTATTACTAGCTGCGACTGGTTTCTTCAGTTCACTAGTCAATACAATTGTATTATTAACTTTAATCTATCTATTCTATAGAGGTCATGCCTTTGCGCTATACCACATAGATGTGAAAGAATTATTACCATATCTAATTTTTGTGGCAGCCACTAATGGATTAATTGAAGCTGCGCTATCAGCTTCATTAGTGCCAATTATTGGATCTTCATTATTAAAATTAAAGAAAAAAGCGTCAACGATTAAATAATCGTTAACGCTTTTTTTATTAGTCTTCAGATTCTTCAGTGTCTTCGGTGTCTTTTTCTTTGCCTTTTGAGTTATGAGGACCTTCTTTAACCATGGTAATGTTTTTATTGTTAATAACAATCTTACCGTGGTACTTATCCTCTAATGCAGGATCAGTTGTTTGGAAACTAATCATGTATGAGTTATTGTATCCTTTTTCAATAATTCCTTGGAACTTTTTCTTTTCTAGCATAAATGAAACTTGATCACCAACATCAAAAGGTGATTTGTCATTGCTAGTTAATTTGTCTTTTACCAAAAGCATACATCTCCAATCTTATATCTTAAAATTACAGAAAAATAAGTTATTTGTCAAACAAACATGTTTAATATTAAAATTTAATTTTATTTTTCAGAGGAGATAGTTTAGAATATTACATAATATAAGGAGCGATATTGTGAGTAAAAGAAGATACCGACGTCGTCGAAGAAAAAATAGGTCTAATTTTGGATGCCTCATGTTCATTCTAATAATCGCTGTCTTGCTATTTGCCGGTGGACTAAAGGTATTCAATTATATTTACACTTATGATTCATATTCACAACGGAATGTGGTGAAAAAGCAACGAGAATTCATCAATGCTTTATTACCCGCAGCTAACGATGTGCAAAGACGATATAATATTTTAGTTAGTATAAGTTTAGCGCAAGCAATCCTTGAATCCAACTGGGGGACTAGTCAACTTTCCAGCCAATATAATAATTTATATGGGGTGAAAGCAACTGGCGATGTTCCATCGGTTAATTTATCTACTCAAGAGTTTGTAAATGGTGAATTTATCACGATTACAGGTCGCTTTCGAGTTTATGATAGTTGGTCAGAATCAGTGGAAAGTCACGCCTTATTATTGGTAAATGGAACCGATTGGAACCATAATCAATACAAAGATGTCTTAGATTCCGATAACTATGTAGCTGCTGCTAAAGGCTTACAAGCTGACGGCTATGCTACCGATCCAACTTATACAAGTAAAATCATTGAAATTATCAAGAAATATAAATTATATCAATATGACAAGCAAACTAATACAACTGGAGGAAGTTCAAATGAAACTACTGGAAGATAAAATTAGAGAAGTTGGTCGCGTATTACCGGGGGATGTATTAAAAGTTGATACTTTCCTAAATCATCAAGTAGATCCAAAATTAATGGCAGAAATGGGTAAGGAATTTGCGAAACTTTTTGCCAACGATAACATCACTAGAATTGTGACTGTTGAATCTTCCGGAATTGCGCCAGCTGTAATGGCGGGTCTATACATGGATGTCCCAGTCGTATTTGCTAGAAAACATAAAAGTCTAACCCTTACTGATGACGTATATACTAGTGAAGTGTTCTCATACACTAAGCAAACTAGTAACAAAATTAGTATCGATAAAAGATTTATCAAAGAAAATGACAATTTATTAATCATCGATGACTTTTTAGCTAATGGTCAAGCCGTCCAAGGTTTACTAGATATTGCTAAACAAGCTAATGTAGATGTGAATGGAATTGGAATTGTAATCGAAAAGACTTACCAAAAGGGTCATGATTTAATCGCTGAAAGTGGAATTCACTTAGAATCACTAGCAGAAATTAAGTCATTAGAAGACGGTAAAGTTACTTTCGTAAATGATTAATAAAATCGGCAATTATTGCCGATTTTTTTATTTGGACGTAAATGAAAATACGGCCAGCTATGATATAATTAAACTATATATAAATTGAGAGGATTGTGTTTTTTGTGCCAGTAAATGATTTAGTTTCAGGAATGAATGATAAACAAAAAGAAGCAGTATTATGTACCGAAGGTCCTCTATTAATAATGGCCGGTGCTGGTAGTGGGAAAACCAGAGTGTTAACTCACCGTATTGCTTATTTAATCGAAGAAAAACAAGTACTACCATGGAACATTTTAGCGATTACATTTACCAACAAAGCTGCACGTGAAATGAATGAACGTGTCGGTAAATTACTAGAATTTGGTGGTAATGATGTTTGGATTTCAACATTCCATTCACTATGTGTCAGAATTTTAAGAAGACATATCGACAAGATTGGTTTTAACAAAGCGTTTACCATTGCCGGTAGTAGTGAACAAAGAACTTTAGTAAAAAGAATTTTAAAAGATTTTGATATCGACCCTAAGAAAAATGATCCTAGATCAATTTTATCTGCAATCTCAAATGCGAAAAATGATTTGAAAGATCCAATTTCATACAGTGAATCAATTGATCACAACAGTCCATTTGAAGAAATTGTAGCCAAAGTTTATGCAGAATACCAAGACCGTCTACACGGGAACCAAGCATTAGACTTTGATGATTTGATTATGTTAACAATTCAATTGTTTGAACAATCAAAAGAAACTTTGGAATACTACCAAAACAAATTTAAATATATTCACGTTGATGAATACCAAGATACTAACGAAGCACAATACAAACTAGTTACCATGTTAGCGGAAAAATACCGCAACATCTGTGTAGTTGGGGATTCTGATCAAAGTATTTATGGTTGGCGTGGTGCCAACATGAATAACATTTTGAATTTTCAAGATGATTATCCAGACTCACACACTACTTTATTGGAACAAAATTATCGTTCTACTAAAAATATTTTAAGTGCTGCCAATGACGTTATTGAAAATAATATTGCTAGAAAAGCAAAGAAACTTTGGACCGAAAATAAGGAAGGGGACAAAATTTCTTATTACCGTGGTCAAAGTGAAATTGATGAAGCCAGATATGTGGTTGGTCAAATTCAAGACCAAATCAAAGAACATCAATACTCATACGGTGATTTTGCAATTCTATACAGAACTAACGCACAATCTCGTATCATTGAAGAAACGCTTCTAAAATCAAATATTCCATACACAATTGTCGGAGGACACAAGTTCTACGATCGTAAGGAAATTCAAGATATCTTAGCTTACCTAACATTGGTTGCAAACCCAAGTGATTCATTAAGTTTAGAAAGAATCATCAATGAACCTAAACGTGGAATTGGTGCTTCAAGTGTTGAAAAACTTCGTGAATTCGCTCAAGAAAATGGCTGGTCAATGTTAGAAGCAGCTCAAAATATCGACATTAACAACACACTATCCAGTCGTGCTAGAAATGCGATTGCTGATTTTGGGCATGTCATGTCTAAGATTCAAAAAGTAGCTGTTGATGGTGAAGTAACTGATATCGCCCAACACGTTTTAGATGATACTGGCTACTTAGCTGAATTAAAGAAGACTGAATCTTTAGAAAACAAAGCTAGAATTGAAAATATCGAAGAATTTATTTCCGTTACTCAACAATTCGACACTAACCGTGCTCAAGAAGATAGTGATGATGAAAACGAACCATTAACTGATTTTCTTGCTGACTTAGCATTAGTTTCTGCTCAAGATGATGTCGAAGAAAATTCACCACAAGTAACATTGATGACATTACATGCCGCCAAAGGACTAGAATTCCCAGTAGTCTTCTTAATGGGGATGGAAGAAGGAATCTTCCCATTAGGTCGCGCATCTGATAATGAAAAAGAATTAGAAGAAGAACGTCGTTTAGCATACGTGGGAATTACCCGTGCACAAGAAAAACTATTTATTACTAATGCATTTTCAAGAATGCTTTATGGACGTCGTCAAACTAATCCAGAATCTCGTTTCATTGATGAAATTTCAACTGAATTAATTGCACCAGCAAATGACTTCTCTCAAGCTAATGCATTGAAGACACCATTTGATAACAATCGTACACAAAGAAATCGTCAATTCGCCACTCAAAAGGCATACCATCCAACAACTAGCAGTGTTGCTAAGCCACAAGGAACTGGTGCTGATAAGAAAGAATGGACAATTGGTGATAAGGTTGAACACAAGGCGTGGGGTACTGGTACAGTGGTTAAGGTTAATGGTGCTGGTGAAGACATGGAATTAGATATTGCATTCCCAGATAAAGGATTGAAGAGATTATTAGCTGCATTTGCACCAATCAAAAAAGTTTAATCGAGGTGAGTTAATTGGCCGAACAAAACACAGATATTCAAACTGAATATAATCAGTTAAAAGATCAAATTAAGCAGTGGAGTATCGAATATTATCAAAACGATAAACCAAGCGTTGAAGATAATGTTTATGATCAAAACTACCGCCGATTACAAGAAATTGAGGAAGCTCATCCAGAACTTATCGCAGAAGATTCACCAACCCAAAACGTTGGGGGACAAATCTTATCTGGTTTTAATAAAGTAAACCATGATATTCCAATGTTATCGCTAGGGGATGTCTTCTCTGAAGAAGAATTAAGTGATTTTATCAATCGCTTAAATAATAATTATCCACAAATTAAGCAATACAATTGTGAATTAAAAATTGATGGTTTAGCAATTTCTCTTCGTTATGAAGGTGGAATCTTAGTACAAGGTTCAACCCGTGGAAATGGGACAATCGGTGAAGATATCACCACTAATTTAAAGACGATTGAATCAATTCCACAAAAACTAACTCGTCCAGTCACAATCGAAGTTAGAGGTGAATGCTACATGCCGAAAGCTTCATTTGTAAAACTAAACGATCAACGTGAAAAAAACGGAGAATCAGTTTTTGCTAATCCTAGAAACGCTGCAGCTGGAAGTCTAAGACAATTAGATTCTAAAGTGACAGCGGAAAGAAAACTAAGTACATTTATGTACAACGTTGCAGATTACAATGATCTAGAAGCCACCACTCAAGATGGTTTATTGGAAGAATTAAAAGACCTTGGATTTACAATCAATCCGACTTATCGAGTAATCGAAAACATGGATGACGTTAACGACTATATTCAATATTACACACAACGTCGTGATGAATTGAGTTATGGAATTGATGGAATTGTAATCAAGGAAAATGATTTAGCACTTCAAGAAGAAATCGGAACAACAGTGAAAGTGCCAAAATGGGCAATCGCATATAAGTTCCCACCTGAAGAAGTGGAAACTAAGTTAATCGATATTGAATGGACTGTCGGTAGAACCGGGGTGGTAACTCCTACCGCCGTCATGAACGAAGTGCAACTAGCAGGGACTAAGGTTTCTAAAGCATCACTTCATAATCCTGACTACTTAAACGAAAAGGGAGTCAGAATTGGTGACACTGTTAAACTTCATAAGGCAGGGGATATCATTCCAGAAATTTCTGAATACATTCCAAGCAAACGCCCAAGTGACAGTGAGGAATATGTAATCCCAACTACCTGTCCATCATGTGGCGATAAGTTAGTTCATTTAGATGAAGAAGTAGCATTAAGATGTATCAATCCCAAATGTCCTGCTCAACTAAGTGAACAAATTAATCACTTTGCATCCAGAAATGCGATGAATATCGATGGACTAGGCCCTCGCATTGTCCAACAATTATTCGATAGAGATATGTTAGACGATGCGGCTAGTTTATATAAACTAACGCAAGCGGAACTAGAAACGTTAGATAAGTTCGGGACTAAATCAGCTACCAACTTATTATCTGCGATTGATAATAGTCGTAGTAATTCAGTCGAAAGACTGTTGTTTGGTTTAGGAATCAGACACGTTGGTGCCAAAGCAGCCCGCATTATTGCAGAACAATTTGGTGATTTAGATCATCTAATCGAGGCTAGTTCTGAAGATATTGCAGCAATTGATGGAATGGGTGAAACAATTGCTGATAGTATTGTTACTTACTTCAACAATCCCGAAGCCAAAGCGTTAATTGAAGAATTCAAAGCGGTTGGCGTTAATATGCAATATCTTGGTGCAAGGTTAGATAACGTTGACTTATCCGACTCACCGGTTAATGATAAGACTGTGGTTTTAACCGGTAAATTATCAGTTTGGACACGTCCAAAGGCCACTGAATGGTTAGAAAATCATGGTGCTAAAGTTACCGGTAGCGTTTCTAAGAAGACAGATGTTTTAATTGCTGGAGAAGATGCTGGAAGTAAGTTAGAAAAGGCACAAAATCTAGGAATTGAAATATGGACAGAAGAAGAATTTAGTTCAGTTGTTAATGAAACTGAATAATTTGTGGAGGCAAGCAAATTGAAAAAATTAAGCGTTTTATTTATCGCATTTTTCAGTGCAATTATCTTAGTTGCCTGTGGAAATGATGATAGTAGTAGCAGTTCATCTGGAACTCAAGTTATTTCTCAAACCAGTAGTAACTACTACCAAGGGGTTATTAAAAATGGTCATTACTTAACCAGTAAATCACGTGGGGTTTCAGTTCAACAAAATGACAATCAACTTAACCTTAAAGGTTTTGAAAATGGTTTATTGAGTATTTCAAAGGATCAATTCCCAACAGATACTTACATCCTACAAGAAGGCCAATACATCGACACTAACACTGCTGAAAATTGGTTGGACCGTAAGAGTAAGAGTAACCCAGAAGGTTTAAACCCATCTGGTAAAGATACTGAAGTTCCTTTATATCTACAACAAATGGATGAACAAGACTTCATGGAACAAAGCCATGGTGATCTTAAGATTAAAGGGATGACTATTGGTTTAGGAATCAACTCCGTATACTACTACCGTAAAGAAGCATACGGTGCTGTTTACCAAAAGACTTTGGATGACAAAGAAATTGTTAAACAAGGGAAAGCAATTGCTGATAAGGTATTACAACGTCTAAGACAAAAGAAAGACTTAAAGAATATCCCAATCGTAATCGCATTATACAAGCAAGCTTCAAACGATAGTCTAGTTGGTGGTAACTTCTTCGCATACTCAGTTAACAAAGCTGGTTCAACCAATGTTGATAACTGGAAGTCATTAGATATTAAAAACTACGTCCTACCGGATGAAACTAGTAGCGAAGTCAATACTAATGATGAAGATGCTTTTGAAAACTTCAAAAACCAAGTGCAAAAATTCTTCCCTAACTTAAGTGGAGTTACTGCTCAGGCACACTATGTTAATGGTAGCCTACGAGGTATGCATATCAATATCACTACTCAATTCTACGGCCAAAGTGAAATTATAAGTTTTACTCAATATGTGCAAACAACTGCCAAAAAATATTTACCAAATAGTATTCCAATCGATGTACAAATTAGTTCATCTGAAGGAATTCAAAGCTTCTTAGCTCGTAAGACTGGTGGGGATAATTTCTATTCACACGTTTTTACCAGCTATTAATATTAATGTGTTAAAATATTGTTAATAGTAAAGAAAATAAAAATAGAGAAAGAGGGAACAACGATGTCTGAAAAAATTAGTAAAGAAACAGTAAGTCACGTTGCTTCATTAGCAAAGCTAGAATTAACTGATGAACAACTTCCTTACTTTACTGACCAATTAGGTAGTATCATGGGAATTTTTGATTCCTTTAATGATGTTGATACTAGCAATGTCGAACCAACATTTAGTGTTACTGATCAAATTAACGTTATGAGAGAAGATGTTGCTGATAATTGGGGACAAAGAGATGCTTTATTGGATAATGCTCCTGACGTTTCCGACGGTTTAATTAGAACACCTACAATCATTGATGAAAGCGGGGAATAGTTAAGATGGACTTTTTAGGAAAAGATATTTACAGCATTCATGAAAGTCTAGTTAACGGTGAATTTACCGCTGAAGAACTAACAAGACAAGTGATTGAAAATGCTAAAGCAAATGATAAAGATATCAACGCATTCGTTGTATTTGACGAAGAAAATGCAATCAAACAAGCTCAAGAAATTGATAAAGCTGGTATCGACCCAGATAACGTCTTATCTGGAATTCCAGTAGCAATGAAGGATAACATGTTAACTAAGGGTGTATTAACATCTGCTGGTTCAAAGATGTTATCAAACTTCAAACCAATTATTGACGGGACTGCAGTTGAAAAGATGAAGGCTGCTGGAACTATCAACATTGGTAAAACTAACATGGATGAATTCGCAATGGGTAGTTCTACTGTAACTTCATTCCATGGTAAGACTAAGAACCCTTGGAACTTAGAAAAGGTTCCTGGTGGATCATCTGGTGGAGCTGCCGCTGCAGTTGCTGCCGGTGACGTACTAGTAGCGCTAGGATCAGATACTGGCGGTTCAATTAGACAACCAGCTTCTTTTAACGGGGTTGTAGGGATGAAACCTACATATGGTCGTGTATCTAGATGGGGACTAATCGCCTTTGCATCTAGTTTTGACCAAATCGGTCCATTGACTAGAACTGTTAAAGATAACGCAGCTGCATTAAACGCAATCTCTGGAAAAGATGAACATGATTTAACTAGTTCAGATAAAGAGGTTCCTGATTTCACTGCTAACATCGATAAAGGTGTGAAAGGCATGAAGATTGCTTTACCAAAAGAATACTTTGGTGATGGTGTTGACCAAGATGTTAAAGATGCCATTATGAAAGCAGCTGACAAATACCGTGAAATGGGTGCCACTGTTGAAGAAGTATCTCTTCCAAACAGCAAGTATGGGGTAGCTGCATATTACATCATTGCACCTTCAGAAGCTTCATCTAACTTACAACGTTTTGATGGGATTCGTTACGGATACCGTTCAGAATCAGCTAAGAACTTGGATGAATTATACGTTAAGAGTCGTTCAGAAGGATTTGGTGACGAAGTAAAACGTCGTATTATGATTGGTACTTACGCACTATCTGCTGGTTTCTTTGATGCATACTTCAAGAAAGCAGCTGAAATTCGTACTTTAATTATTAACGACTTTAAGAAGGTCTTTAAGGATTACGATGTAATTCTTACACCAACTGCGCCAACCACTGCGTTTGGATTAGATGATGAAAAAGATCCTGTTACTATGTACATGAATGACGTGTTAACTATTCCAGTTAACATGGCTGGACTACCAGGAATGTCAGTTCCTGCTGGTTTCTCAAATGGACTTCCTATTGGGATGCAATTAATTGGTAAACCATTTGATGAAGCAACACTTTACCAAGCTGCATACGCATTCGAACAAAACACTGATTTTCATAAAGAAGATCCAAAGATGGGGGGAGCCAAATAATGAACTTTGAAACTACAATCGGACTTGAAGTCCATGTTGAATTAAAGACAAATTCTAAAATTTTCAGTCCATCTCCCGTACAATACGGGGTTGACCCTAACTTAAACACCAACGTTATCGATTGGGGTTATCCTGGGGTTTTACCAACTACCAATAAAGGGGTTGTAAAATCAGGAATTATGGCTGCTTTAGCACTACATGCTGAAGTTGAAAAACACCCTCATTTTGATCGTAAGAACTACTTCTATCCTGATAACCCTAAAGCTTACCAAATCACTCAAAAAGATACTCCAGACGCTCATGACGGTTGGATTGAAATTGAAGTTGATGGTAAGAAGAAGAAAATCGGAATCGAAGAAATGCATATTGAAGAAGATGCTGGTAAAAACTCTCACGGAACTAAATTCTCATATGTTGATTTAAACCGTCAAGGAACTCCACTAATTGAAATTGTTTCTAAGCCAGATATCGCTTCACCTGACGAAGCATACGCATACTTAGAAGCACTTCGTGAACGCATCTTATTCACTGGTATTTCTGATGTGAAGATGGAAGAAGGTTCTATGCGTGTCGACGTTAACGTTTCAATTCGCCCTTATGGTCAAAAAGAATTCGGAACTAAAGTCGAATTAAAGAACTTGAACTCATTTAACTTCGTTCGTAAAGGTTTAGCTTACGAAGAAAAGCGTCAACAACGTGTAATTATGTCTGGTGGAGAAATCCAACAAGAAACTAGACGTTACGACGAAACTACTGGTAAGACTGTCCTAATGCGTGTTAAAGAAGGGGCAGATGATTACAGATACTTCCCAGAACCAGATCTTCCATCATTGGAAATCTCAGATGACTGGATTAACGAAATTAACGAATCAATGCCAGAAATGCCAGCTAGCCGTCGTGCTCGTTACGTTAAAGATTTTGGTTTAACTGAATACGATGCAATGGTACTAACTCAAACTAAGGAAATGGCTGACTTCTTCGATCAAATGAACGAATTGGGCGCTGATCCTAAGATGGCATCAAACTACCTACAAGTTAACGTTAATGCTTATCTAAATGATGAACAAAAAGACTTGTCAGAAACTGAAATTACACCAGAAAACTTAGCTAACATGATTAAGTTAATCGAAGATGGAACTATTTCATCTAAGATGGCTAAGAAAGTCTTCAAGGGAATTACTGAAGGTAAAGAACCTAAGAAATTCGTTGAAGAAAATGGAATGGTGCAATTATCAGACCCTGCTCAATTACAACCAATCATTGATGAAGTTTTAGCTAACAACCAACAATCAGTAGAAGACTTCCATAACGGTAAGGATCGTGCTGTTGGTTTCTTAGTTGGTCAAATCATGAAAGCAACTCGTGGTAAAGCGAACCCACAAGTTGTTAATGAATTATTGATGGAATCCATTAATAAATAATTTCTAGGAGATTCATGAAATGCAAAAAAGAGCGCGCGTAATATACAATCCAACATCTGGACGCGAAGCATTAAAACAGAAACTGGTTGATATACTCGACGTTTTCGAACAAGCTGGTTATGAAACTAGTGCATATGCAACTACTCCTAAACCTAACTCAGCTAGAGATGAAGCAAGACGAGCTTCTCTAGATGGATTTGATTTAATCGTGGCTGCTGGAGGGGACGGTACCATTAACGAAATTGTTAATGGGATTGCTCCACTAGAAAAACGCCCAAAGTTGGCAATTATTCCTGCAGGGACTACTAATGACTTTGCAAGAGCATTGCATATTCCACGAGAAGACCCAATTGCAGCGGCTAAAGTTGTTTTAAAAGGTCAAACTTTTAAAATGGACATTGGTCAAGCTGACGATAAGTACTTCATGAACATCGCAGGTGGTGGTTTATTAACCGAATTAACCTATGATGTTCCATCAGATTTAAAGACCATTTTTGGTTATCTTGCATACTTAGTTCGTGGGGCTGAGTTACTACCAAGAATTAAGCCAATCGATATGGACTTGGAATTTGATGACGGAGAATTCAAAGGAAAAGCATCAATGTTCTTGTTAGCAATGACTAATTCAATCGGTGGATTGGAGCAAATCGTTCCAGACGCTAAATTGGATGATGGTAAATTTACCATGATTATTGTTAAAACTAGTAATATTGTAGAAATCGTGCAATTATTAGCGAAGGTCATTAGTGGTGGAAGACACATTAACGATCCAAGAATTATTTATAAAAAGACCAGCAAGTTAATTGCTAATCCTGTCGGCGACAAGATGCAAATTAACTTAGATGGTGAATATGGTGGCGACGCACCAATGACATTTATTGACTTGAAGCAACATATTGAAATTTTTGCTAATGTTGATGAAATGCCTAAGAAGTCAATCAGTAGGGATGCTGAAAAGGCTGAAAAAGAATTCGTCGATAAAGTTGATAAATTATCATAATAGAATTTAAAACAGAAAAGTTTTGTTGTATGATTATTTTAGAAGATTACAACAAAACTTTTTTGTTTAATAAAAGGGGAAAACATGAAATTTAAAGCACCAGTAAGTAAGAACGAAGAATACGAAGTAGACATTATTGATCTAACTTATCAAGGCCTTGGAGTTGCCAAGATTCAAGATTATCCTTTGTTTATCGAAGATACACTTCCAGGCGAAAAGGCATTAATCAAAGTGATTAAAGTGAACCAAAACTTTGGTTTTGCTAAGTTAGAAAAATTAATCGAAAAATCAGCAGACCGTGTTGAAAACATCGATAAGAACTACACTCGTACTGGGATTGCACCATTACAACATTTAAAATATGATGCTCAATTAGAATTCAAACAACACCAAATCCAAGAATTGTTTGATAAAGCGAAGATGGATGTGGAAGTATTACCTACTATTGGGATGGATAACCCTACTCATTACCGTAATAAAGCCCAAATTCCAGTTCGTTTAGTTAACGGTAAACTAGAAACTGGTTTCTACCGCAAACATTCACACGATTTAGTACCAATCGAAGATTTCTACATTCAAGACCCTGAAATCGATAAGGCGATTGTAGTTGTGAGAGATATTCTTCGTAAGTACCATGTTGAACCTTATGACGAAATAAATCATAAGGGTGTAATTAGAAACATCATGGTTCGAAGAGGTCACTACACTAAAGAAATGATGATTGGTTTAATTACCAGAACTAAGAAGTTACCAATGGTTGAAATGATCGTTAAGGAAATTAAAGAAGCACTTCCTGAAGTTAAGAGCATTATGCAAAATATTAACCTTTCAGATGGTAACGGATTATTAGGTAAGAGTACTGTTTGTTTAGATGGTAAGAAGTACATTGAAGATAAGTTACTTGGATTGAAGTTCGCCATTTCATTGAACTCTTTCTACCAAGTTAACCCAGAACAAACTGAAAAATTATACTCACTAGCCATCGATAAAGCTGAACTAGATGGTAGTGAAACTGTAATCGATGCATATTGTGGAATCGGTACAATTTCATTAGCAGTCGCAGAACATGCTAAAAAGGTCTACGGTGTTGAAATCGTGAAAGAAGCGATTGAAGATGCCAAAGTGAATGCCCAAAAGAACCACATCAATAACACTAGATTTGTTACGGGTAGTGCTGAAGAACAAATGGAAAAATGGCAAGCACAAGGGCTACAACCAGATGTTATTATGGTTGACCCACCACGTAAGGGACTTGCTTCATCATTCATTGATAGTGCAGTTCAAGTGGCACCTAAGAAGATTGTTTACGTTTCATGTAATCCATCAACCTTAGTCCGTGATGCACGTCGTTTAGCAGAATACGGTTATGAAATTACTCAACCAGTTCAACCGGTTGATCAATTCCCACAAACTGTTCACGTCGAATCAGTGACTGTATTTGAAAAGAAATAGATAAAGGAAAAGGACACCCTGTGGAGGGTGTCCTTTTTAAATGAAAATTTTTATTATTGTATAAATATTTTCATTTAAAAAAGGTATTTATGGTGATAAAATACTAATATACAGTGATATAATAATACTTATACATAAAATAATTAAAACATTAAATGGTTAAAGACAATTATTATATAATACAAAAAATTCTAAAATACAATTCCGGTAACTTAAGAATGAGTTTTTTAGTAACTTTTATTATTAAATCAGGGTATATATTGGAAATTTCTTATTAATTAAGATTGATGTTTAAAATGATTCCGAATTGTTTATTTCCCCATATTATTAGATTGTTAATAAGTTATTAAATAAAAATATAAGATAGGGGAATTTTTATAATGAATAAAGTACGAAAAAAATTAAACTATAAGAAAGATCAAGTTGGTGCTAATATTCAAGAAAATATTATTCAAGAAAAAATGCCTGAAATTCTTGATATTTTATTGATTGATAGAACTAAATCAACAAAAGGTAAGAAAAAAAATATTATTTGGGCTAATGAAAATTATAAAAAATATGGATTTAGTGATTATTCATTGGAATCTGAAATAAAGCCTAACGTAATAACTGGTAGTAGGGGACAAATTATAATGCCACGTGCTTTAAAATCCCAGGAGATTCAAAAAGAAAGAACGAAATCAAAAGCTGAAGTATTTACACCAATTTGGATTGTAAAAAAACAAAATGACCAAATTGACTTGGAATATAAGAAGGATAGTTTGGAAAAATATGTTAATCGTTTATGGATAGAGATTGCTTGTGGAGAGGGACCATATATGACGACACGATATGATGTTGAGAATGGTAATATCATTGAAATTAGCGAAAGAGTTGGGTTCGTTGATCGTAAATTAAAAAGGATTAATAAAGAAGTTAAAGTTAAAGAAGATTGGGGAAAATTGGTAAAAGATGCATTCAAAGCGAGTTATGGATTTGAATGGAGCGGCGATTCTTTATTACTTGCTCGTGAGAATCTTCTATATACATTTCGTGATTTTTATTATGATAAGTGGTTAGAAGAACCTCCTTATCAATTATTTAAAGATATTGCAAATATAATTAGTTACAATGTTTTTCAAATGGATGGATTGAATTATACAATCCCATTAAGTGAAAAAAAGGAAAAGATTGTTAACCAGCAAATATCATTGTTTGATGATGAAATTACTGAAGAAAAGTGGTTTATAAAGCCCGGAACATTAGTAAAAATAATGAATTGGAAAACCAATAAAATGGAACGATTCAGTAAAGGGGTTAAATAAAAATGCATGATAATAAAATCATAAAGACAATAAAGACTATTTATCCACAAATTTATGCGTATACGTTACCAACAATAGAAGATAAGACAGGTTGGATTAAAATAGGGTACACTGAGAGAAAAAACGTCGATAAACGTATAATTGAACAAACAAAGACAGCGGCAATTAATTTACCGTATTATAAGTTATGGAGCGAACCTGCGAAATTTAATGAAACTGATAAGTGGTTTAAGGATAAACAGTTTCATACATATCTTAGAGAATTTAAAAATGTAAAACAATCTCCTAATACAGAATGGTTTTATTATGATGGTACACCTGAAAAGGCGCATGATGATTTTGAGGATTTTTGTAATAACGAATATAGTCAATCAAAAGAACATTTTAAATATACACTACGTTTAGAACAACAAGAAGCCGTTAATAAAACTGTTAGCTATGCAAAAAATCATGATGGTGGAGAATTTCTTTGGAATGCGAAACCTCGTTTTGGAAAGACTTTAACAACTTATGATTTAGCTAGAAAAATGGATGCATTTAATGTGTTAATTGTTACTAATCGTCCTGCTATCGCAAATTCATGGTTTGATGATTTTCAAAAATTTATTGCTGGGCAAACTAATTATCATTTTATTTCCACTTCAGACTCCCTAAAAGGAAGACCAGTATTAACTCGTGAAAATTTTTTAGATATTATTGATAAAAATAAAAATGCTCGCCAAATTGCTTTCATATCCCTACAAGATTTAAAAGGATCTATATATTTTGGCGGTGGTTATGATAAATTGAAATGGGTTAAGGATTTAAATTGGGACCTTCTAGTGGTAGATGAAAGTCATGAAGGACGTGATACATTTAAGACCGATATTGCTTTTGAACAAATCAATAGTAAATTTATTTTAAATCTTTCTGGAACACCATTTAAAGCCCTTGCTGAAGATAAATTTTCTGAAGAACAAATATATAATTGGACTTACGTGGATGAGCAGGAAGCTAAAAAAAATTGGTCGAAAAATTCTGAAGAAAATAATCCGTATGAAAAATTACCGAAATTAAGTATGTTTACATATCAAATGAGTAAAATGATAACTGACAAAGTTAATAAGGGTGCAGATATTGATGGAGAAAATATAGATTATGCTTTTGATTTAAATGAGTTTTTTAACACTGATGATCAAGGTAACTTTATTTATGAAACAGAAATAAAGAAATGGCTACATTCACTAACTCATAATGAAAAATATCCTTTTTCAACTATAGAATTACGTAACGAATTAAAACACACTTTTTGGTTACTAAATCGAGTAGATAGCGCAAAAGCATTAGAAAGATTATTGAGAAAAGATCCTGTATTTAAAAATTATAAAGTTATATTGGCGGCTGGTGATGGAAAAATAAATGATGATGATGATCAAATTATTAATCAAAAATCTCTTGAAAGAGTAAAAGAAGCAATAAAGAATAATGATAAAACCATAACTATATCAGTAGGTCAGTTAACAACTGGAGTAACAGTTCCAGAATGGACGGCAGTTTTAATGCTTTCTAATTTAAAATCTCCTAGTGCATATATGCAAGCAGCATTTAGATCACAAAATCCATGGGAATATGAATCAAATGGTGAAGTACATCAGAAAGAATCAGCATATGTTTTTGATTTTGCACCGGAAAGAACTTTAATGATTTATGATGAATTTGCTAATAATTTAAATTCTAAAAAGATTAATGGTAAGGGAATCGTTAAAAATCATGAGGATAATATCCGTAAGTTATTAAATTTCTTCCCTGTCATTGCAGAAGATGATGATGGTAAGATGATTGAGCTGAATGTTAATCAAGTATTGACTATACCAAAAACAGTTAAAGCTAAAGAAGTAGTTAGACATGGATTTATGTCAAATCTATTATTTCAAAACATTTCTGGAATATTTGCTTCCTCTGAAGCACGTGAGATACTAGACCAAATAAATCCTGTTGCTCCTGGTAAAAGTGTTTCCCAAAAATCAGACGAATCAATTGATACAAAAGATGTTAAAGTAGATGATTATGGAGAAACTGTTATAGATTCTGATATTACATCAGATACATCAAATGCACATTTTGGACCTAAGTATTACGAAAATATAAAAAATAGTGTTGATGATTCTAATGTAAATATATCTAATAATATTTCTAAATCTTTTAAAGAAAATACTGCGGATATTATAAAAAATCTTGCTAAGGAAAATGGGTTAACTGATAGAGTTGCAAATAAGGTCGTAGAAAAGCATGCTAAGGTAATTGCGCGTGAGGTAGAGATAGTTCAAAAAAAATCAGAAATAAAGCATTCAGAAGCAGAAGTAGAATATAAAAAAGTATTGTCTGAATCTAAAAATGATGAAGAAAAAGCCCGAAAAGCTAAGCTAGAATTTGAGAAAAAACAAGAAGAACTTAATAAGGAATTTAAGAAAAATTTGACTGATACTTTAGAAAAGAAGTCTAAAGAATCAGCAGTAAGAGCTACTGAGGAAATATTAAAGAAATCTGAAGACAATAAGAAGAACATAGTGGAAGACAATGTTAGGGCAAGATTACGTGGTTTTGCTAGAACAATTCCGTCATTTTTGATGGCGTATGGTGATATAGATACTAATTTATGCAATTTTGATAAAGATATCAAAGATGATGTTTTCAAAGAAGTTACAGGAATAACATTAGACCAATTCCGCATATTAAGAGATGATTATAATTTTTTCAATTCTGTAGTTTTTAATGAATCAATTCAAGAATTTCTAAGAAAACGAAAAGAATTAGCAAATTATTTTGATGATTCTCAAGAAGAGGATATATTTGATTACATTCCTCCTCAACAAACTAATCAAATTTTCACACCCAAAAAAATCGTTAAGATGATGGTCAATAAATTACAACATGAGGATCCCGATTGCTTTAAAAATTCTAATAAAACTTTTGTAGATTTATATATGAAATCCGGATTATATATTACTGAAGTAGTTAAAAGACTGTATGTAGGCTTAGAAAAACAAATTCCAGATAAGGAAAAAAGACTAAAACATATATTAGAACATCAAATCTATGGTTTTGCACCAAGTGATATTATATATAATATTTCTCGTAATTTTATTTTTGGATTCGATGAAAAATTTAGTAAAATTGATACGTCTCATATTGTTTTACTAGATACTACACCTTACGCTTTTGGTGAGGGTGATTTTGAAAAGAAATGTGATGAATTGTTTGGAAATAATAATGAGTAAAAAACATAATATTTTTAAAGGAAGTTGTAAATATGAAATTTGATGTAGTTGTTGGTAATCCACCTTATCAAGAATCTAATGAAGATACCAGAGATGATGCTATTTATAACTACTTTTATGATTTAGCAGAAAAAATTGCCCCTGAATATGCACTAATATCTCCAGCTAGATTTCTATTTAATGCAGGGAGTACTGATGAAAAGTGGAATAAAAAAATGCTTTCGGATGAGCATTTAAAAGTGTTATTTTATGAGAGAAATTCCTCTAAAATTTTTAAAAATACGGATATTAAGGGTGGTATTACTATAATTTATAGGAATCAAAATAAAAATTTCGGTAAAATTGGTATGTTTACACCACATCCTGAATTAAGTCCTATAATAAATAAGGTATTTTCCAATCCCATTGATACAATTGATGAAATAATATCCGGGCAAGGTATTTATAAGTTTACTGATAAAATGCATGCTGACCATCCAGAAGTTAAGGGTATTTTATCTAAAAGTCATCCAAATGATGTTGGGACAGGTGTATTAAACACTTTAGATAATATTGTATTTTTTGAAAATAAGCCAGAAGATGGAAACGAGTATATAAAAATATTTGGAAGATATAAAAATAATCGAGTAAGTCATTGGATAAGAAAAGATTATATAAATGAACCATTGGGATATGACAAATATCGAGTCGTAATTCCGAAAGCTGTAGGAAATGGATATCTGGGAGAATCATTAGCAAATCCTGTTATTCTTGACCCATATTGTGGATTTACTCAAACATTTATATATATTGGCATGTTTAATCATAAAACTGAATCTGAAAATGTACTCAAATATATTAAGACAAAATTTGCAAGAATTATGCTTGGAGTATTAAAAATTACACAAGATGGACCTAGAAATAAGTGGAAATATGTTCCTTTACAAAATTTTACAAATGATTCTGATATTGATTGGAACAATAGTATTGATGAAATTGATGAACAGCTATTTAAAAAGTATAAATTGTCTAGTGATGATATACATTTTATTAAATCAACAGCAAAGAAAATGATTTAAAAAAGACACCCCACAAGGTGTCTTTTTTGCATCCAATTCATTTTAGGTATATATTACTTTCTATTATCAAAAATTAAATATAAGAAGGCGAAAAGTTTTGCGTATTAATATTATTCAGCATACTCCAAATGAACAACCAGGATCGATTTTAGATTGGGCACATGATAGAAATCATGATGTTTATATTTATCATCCATATCAATTTGGCTATCTTCCTAAGGTAGACGAAACCGATATGTTAGTGATTATGGGCGGACCTATGAGTGTTAACGATGATGTTGATTGGATCGAATTCGAACGTGACTTAATCAAAGAGTTGGCACAAAGAGACGTCCCAATGTTTGGAGCGTGCTTTGGTGCGCAACAACTTTCTAAAGCATTTGGTGGTAAAATCACCACATCACCAGTTAAAGAAGTCGGTTGGGCACCAGTTTACTTAAAATCAGACGTCATTGACGGAATTCCAGCAGAATTAACTGCGATGCACTGGCATGGTGAAACATTCGAAATTCCTGACAATGCCGAATTATTATTCTCTAGTGAATTACTAGCTAATCAAGGATTTGTGATTGGTCATCGCATTGTTGGATTACAATTCCATTTTGAATTACAAACTGATAACGTAAGAGAAATTGTCACTAACGATTTTAACTACATTGATGGATCCGTTTTTAAACAAACTAAAGAAGATATTTTAGCTAGAGAAGTACCAAAAGAAAATAAAGATGTCATGTATACCATTTTAGATTTTATTTCTGAAGGAAAATAAGTAGATATTAGCACGTTTAATAGATAACTTGTATAAATAGACGTGGCTAAATTAAAATCGCTAAAACCAACAAAAAAGCATTCAAAATTAATTGAATGCTTTTTTATTATTTACTGTTTTTTAAATGTCTTTGTTGTAGGTAGTATACCGGGATACCGATTAGTGTTAATAGTAATCCGATTAATGCTAATCCAGTTTGAGTAACTAGGGTTTCAGCAAGAATGAAGATACCACCGACTAACGCGATAATTGGGACGATAGGGTACCATGGAACTTTGTAAGGACGAATCATTTCTGGTTCCTTACGACGTAGTTTGAATACAGCGATAAATAATAGACAGTTAAAGATCCACATAACGAACACTAACATATCAGTTAATAGGTCAAAACTACCCGCAAAAATCATTAAGATGGCAATCACAAATTGGAAGATTCCTGAAGTATATGGTACCTTAGTTTTCTTGGATAGTTTTGAGAACCAATCACTAAATGGAAGTGACTTAGTTTGACCCATGGCATATGGGATTCTCATACCAGCTAGTGTGTATCCGTTTAATGAACCGTAAACAGATACTAAAATACCGATAGTAACTAACTTACCACCGAATTCACCGAATAGCTTAATGGCAGTTTCTGAAGCAGTGTTTTGGTTACCAGCAATTTGATCAATTGGCAATGTCTTCAAGAAGGCAACGTTTACCAATGTGTAAATTACCATAATCGCACTTAAACCAATAATGATTGCTTTTGGCAAGTTCTTCTTAGGGTTCTTAATTTCACCGGCAACATCACAAACCCCAATCCAACCGTCATAAGCAAACATAGTTGCTAGAAGACCTGAACCAAAGGCAGTCCAAACATTTTCATGATCACTTGGACTAATTGGTAGGAATGAAACGTGAACTGCACCTGGAATAAATAGACCAAAAATAGCAATTAAGAAAATTGGAATTAATTTAAAAATTAAAGTAGCAGTTTGCACGTTTCCACTGAACTTAGAACCTAAGAAGTTAATGAATAGCACACTTAGTGCTACTAAAATCGCAACCGGATTTAATAGCTTAGGATCTAAATGGAATAGGTTAATTAATTGAGTAGTGAAAATAATTGCTTCTGCGGCAATGTTAGCAGGGTAGTAGACCAATATTTGGGCCCAACCCATTGAAAAACCGGTTAGGGGACCATAAGTATAATCAAGATACTTAATTGCACCACCGGTCTTTGGAATCGCAGCTGCCAATTCTGAAACAGTTAAACCAGCACAGATTGTTAATAATCCCCCAACAATCCAAGCTAGGACAGTCAAAGTAAATGAGTGAGTACTGTTAACAACACTAGCGGTTTTAAAGAACACACCAGCACCAATAACAGTTCCCATAACTGTTGATAGGGCAGCCATCATGCCGATTCCACGTTTTAACTCTTCGTTTTGCATGACGAAATCCTCCTAGTAAATATATAACATAAAAAAAGGAGGGGTCTCAAAAATAAGACGCCCATCCTTTTGTTAAATAACGTTAATTAAATTAATCGTTGTTTTCAACATCATGTTTACGTTGGAATTCAGCAATGTTCTTGTATTCAGTTTGAAGTTGACGACTCAAACGAATGTAGATAGGAGCTAATTCACGGTAAACTTTGTAGTTGTCAGGGTTTGGCTTGTGAGCGTTTGTTACACCAACGAAGTCTTTAACCTTTTCTAGGTTATCAATGATACCTAGTGAGTACATACCTAAAGTAGCAGCACCTAAAGCAGTACCTTCAAAACTTTCTGGAATAGTAACATCTTGTTCAAAGATATCAGCTAACATTTGACGCCATAGTTCTGAACGAGCGAAACCACCAGTAGCTTGAATGCTTGTTGGTTTACCAATTACTTCTTCTAGTGCAAGACTAACAGTGTATAAGTTAAATACGATTCCTTCTAGCGCTGATCTAATCATATGTGCACGAGTGTGGATACGAGTTAAACCAAAGAATGAACCACGAGCGTTAGCGTCCCAGATAGGAGCACGTTCACCACCTAAGAATGGGTGGAATAGTAATCCATCTGAACCTGCAGGAATTTGTGAAGCAATTTCTGTTAATAGGTCGTACGAATCCATGTGCATTTGTTCAGCAGTAACCTTTTCAGGGGCACATAGTTGATCTCTTACCCAACGGAAGACGATACCACCGTTGTTAACAGGTCCACCAACAACCCATTTGTCTTTTGATAGGTAGTAACAGAAGACACGACCCTTTGGATCAATAACAGGCTTGTCAGTAACGACACGAACGGCACCAGAAGTACCGATAGTAACAGCTAGCACACCAGGTTTAATAGCATTAACCCCTAGGTTAGCTAATGGACCATCAGATGAACCGATAACGAATGGAGTATCTTCATCAATACCAATAACGTTAGCGTAAGCTTTGTTTAGTCCTTTGAATTGGTAAGTAGTGTCAACTAGTTCAGGAAGTTGGTCACGTGATACACCAGTTAATTCTAGTGCTTCATCGTCCCAATCCATCTTGAAGATGTTGAACATACCAGTTGCATTGGCAATTGAGTAATCTTCTTTCAATTCACCGAATAGCTTGTATAGGATGTATTCTTTGATACCAACAAAGTAAGCTGCCTTGTCGTAAACATTTTTTCTTTCGTTCTTTAGCCACATTAATTTAGTAAGTGGAGTCATAGGATGAACTGGGGTACCAGTCTTTTCGTATAATTCCTTTGCCTTACCGCTTTCCTTTAATTGGTCAGCGTAGTTAACGGCACGGTTATCAGCCCAAGTGATAGCACGAGTCAATGGCTTGTGGTTTTCATCTAATAAAATTAAACTGTGCATAGCACATGAGAATGAAATACCCTTTAATGTACCATGTTGTAGGTCTGCCTTACGTAGAACTTCGGTTAAACCTGCAAGCATGGCAGAGAAGATTTCTTCTGGATCTTCTTCGGCCATATCTGGAGTATCTTGGTATAAAGGATAACCATCGTTTGAGTATCCCTTAACTTCTCCATCGGTATCGTACAAAACAGTTTTTACACTGGTTGTTCCAATATCAACACCAATGATGTAGTTCATAACATAACTTCCTTTCAATCTAAAAAGAGAGACTTAATTTATTTTCAATAATGTTAACTATTATAATAAAATCCGCATAAAAAGTCATCACTAAATTTATTTAGTTACCGCTTACATTATATGGAAAAGCGCCAGTTCTTTCAAGTCTTTTAACATGTTTTATAGTAATTTGATACGATTATGATTATAATAAAGATAATTGTACGAAGGGGTGATCGAATGGATTCCCGAATGAGTTTATATCATCAAAATAAGAATAATAGTTGGCAAAAGATGGTAAAAAAATATAAATGGCTTATCACAATCATTGCTGTATTGTTTATTAGTGTTTTAGGATATGTGCAATATGAAAACTATCAAAACTACTTGATTGATAAATATGAAGTCAAAGGAATTATGATTAGTCAATCAAATGCCTATATTGATTTCGTTAGCCTAGCACAAAGTGGACAAAACTTTGTTTACATTCGTGCTAGCCAAGGGGCTACATATACTGATGATGATTTTAGTGACAACTTTCAAAGAAGCCAAGGATCAGGACTACAGGTTGGTTCCTATCACGTTTTTAGTACGCAAAGTAATATCAAAGACCAATTAAAGAACTTCACCAAAGAAGTTGGCACAGATTACGGAACCTTACCACCAATGGTTGATGTTGAAGGTGATTTATCAACATCACAAATCGAAAAACTATCTAATTTTATTTTCTTGTTACATCGTTATTATGACACCAACGTCGTTGTCCGCAGTAGCTATCATATTTTTACACATTTAGATGATAAGATTACTCATGATGTGCAATATTTCAGTCAGAATATTAACAATAAACGAGCTAATTTTATTGAAGTGAAGAATAACCGAAAAATTAATATTGACGGCTCTAATGTATTAGTTAATCAAGTTGCCTTTAACGGAACGACATCGGGATGGCGTCATTACCTAGTGAAAAATCAAGACCGCTAATCGTATTTAGAACATAACTTTGGTAAAATATAATATTATAGAAGAAACGAAAAATAGGGGAAAAGCATGCTAGAACAATTTCAAAAATATTTCGATAAATTAGGATACGACAAACAAACGTTGATTCAAGAACGAGTTTATCCAATTATTAAAAATCAAGACAGCGTCTTGGGATTATCACCAACTGGATCTGGAAAGACAGTTGCCTTCTTAATACCTAGTATCGAAATTCTAGAACCAGAAGCAGGTTCACAATTACTTATTATTGAACCATCACAAGAATTAGCAATTCAAACTGCGAAAGTAGCGCGAAATTGGGCTAACTTACGCGGTATGAAAGTCCTAGCTTTAACTGGTGGTGCTAATATTAAACGCCAAATGGAACGTTTGAAAAAGCACCCGGAAGTAATCGTAGGAACTGCTGGTCGAATTAAAAATTTAATTGATGACAAAAAACTAAAAACACATCTTTTCTCAACTGTGATTATTGATGAAGCTGACGATTTACTACAAGGTGAAACACTAACTGTCGTTAGAGAAATAGTGGGTTCATTAATGTCAGATGTGCAACTAGAGTTTTTCTCAGCCACTGCCACACCAATATTAGATGAATTAGGAAGTTGGTTTAACCAACCTAATATTCAAAAAATTGATGTGCGTGATGAAGATAAAACTCAAGGACATGTTGAACATGGATTGATGAATGTTTTACGCAAGAACCGTAATAAGATGTTGGCACGTTTACAACACGTTGCCGGTTTTAAAGCGTTGGTCTTTTTCAATCAAACTGTTGATTTAAACAAGACATACAGTTTCTTTGTTCACAACCATTATCAAGGAGTCGCCAAATTAACTTCTGATCAAAACCAAACTAAACGGCAAAAGGCGATGGATGATTTCCGTTTAGGGCGCATCAAGCTATTGCTTACCACTGATGTGGCAGCCCGTGGTTTGGATATTGCTAAATTACCTGCGGTTGTTAACTACGACTTACCTGATGAAGCCATTGATTATGTTCACCGTGTTGGTCGAACTGGTCGAATGGGTGAAGATGGTATGGTAATCAACTTTGGTGATGACCATGATTTAAGAGATTTACGCAATCTGTTATCTGACTATGATTTTGATTTTCAAACAATTCATTTCTATAAGAATAAGATTGTGCATGAAGTACCGAAAGAAGCTACCATTAATAATGTAGAAAAAACGGTTACTAAAGAAAGTAAATCAAATTCAGATGCACCAAAAAAACAAACAAATGTTAAGAAGGCTAAGAAAGTCGTTTCTAATCCAGCACCGAAAAAACGTGTAAAGAAGAATAAGCATACTAAAAATAAAGGAATGCGTAACAAGTGGCGTAAGAATAACGCTGAAAAATCATAATTTCTTTACATTAAAATATTAAAATGCGACAATATTATTTGTTGCTTTTAATGGCTCCATAGCACAACTGGATAGGGCGACCGCCTCCTAAGCGGCTGATCTCGGTTCGATTCCGAGTGGAGTCATAAAAAAAGATACTAACTTTGGTTAGTATCTTTTTTATATTTACATAACTTTTACTTTAAAATAACTTTAAATTTACAAAGCACTCCTATACTAAGCTTGTAACATAAATTTTGGATAGGAGATATTGATATGATTAAAATGAATAAGATAGTATCAATTGCTTCAGTTATTTTTGTATCAGGTGGTTTATTAGCAGCATGTGGAAGTTCACAAAGTTCTTCAGAAAGTACTCAAGATGTTTCAGTTGTTGGATCAACTGCACTTCAACCATTAGTTGAACAAGCTGCGAAAAATTACCAAGATGAAAATTCAAAGGTAAACATTTCAGTACAAGGTGGCGGTTCTGGAACTGGTTTAAGCCAAGTTCAATCAAAGAACGTTTCCATCGGTGATTCAGATATCTTTGCTGAAAATCAAAATGGTGTTGATGCCAAACAACTAACTGATAACAAAGTTGCTGTAGTTGGAATGGCGCCAGTAGTTAACAAAGGAGTAGGTGTTACTAACATCAGTCTAGATAACCTACGTAAAATCTTTACAGGTAAGATTACTAACTGGAAAGAAGTCGGCGGAAAAAATCTAAAAATTGATGTTATCAACCGTGTAAAGGGTAGTGGAACTAGAGCAACATTTGAATCAAACGTATTAAAAGGTGAAACTGCTATTCAAACCCAAGAACAAGATTCAAACGGAGCAGTTAAAAAGATTGTTTCAGGTACTCCAGGTGCAATTAGTTATCTAGCATTCTCATTTATCGATAAGAGTTTACAAGCTTTATCAATCGATAAGGTTGCACCAACTGACAAGAATGTTGAAACTAATGCATGGAAGATCTGGTCATATGAACACATGTACACACCAAAAGATTCAAGCAAAGCAGCAGATGCTTTCATTAAGTACATGCAATCAGATAAAGTTCAAAATGGGTTAGTGCAAAAACTTGGCTACATTAGCATTAAAGACATGAAGGTTACTAAGGATAGTGCCAACAACGTAAAATAAATTCATCATTAAAAATCATCCAAAAAGCCTAATGTTAAACTTAGGCTTTTTTTATTAAATCTTAAATTTACATAAAATTTACAAAAAAACCTAAATAGCTTTACAAACGGTTGTTATACTTTATATGTAAATTAAAAAAGGATGATTTTAATATGATGAAAATTAAGAAATGGTCGTTAATGACAGCCGTTGTATTAATGGCGGGATCAGTGTTAACTGCTTGTGGAGTTAACTCCGCATCAAAAAATAAAATTACAGTTGTTGGTTCAACTGCCTTACAACCATTGGTTGAAGAAGCAGCCAATGCATATCAAGCTAAAAATAAAGGACTTTCCATAACCGTTCAAGGTGGGGGTTCAGGAACTGGATTAAGTCAACTTCAAGCTGGAGCCGTAACTATCGGTAACTCAGATGTTTTCGCTGAAAATCAAAAGGGGATTAAAGCTGAAAATATCGTGGATCACCAAGTGGCGGTAGTTGGAATTACACCAGTTGTTAATAAAGAAACTGGGGTTAAAAACATTAGTTTAGACAACCTACGTAAAATCTTTACAGGAAAGATTACTAACTGGAAACAATTAGGTGGTAAGAATACACCAATCGAAGTAATCAACCGTGTAAAGGGTAGCGGAACTAGAAATACATTTGAAAGTAATGTTTTAAATGGTGAAACTGCTGTGAAGGCACAAGAACAAGATTCAAACGGAACTGTTCGTAGAATCGTCGCAACTACTCCTGGTGCCATTAGTTATCTTTCATTCTCATTTGTTGATAAGACACTTCAACCATTATCAATTGATAATGTAAAACCAACAGATAAAAATGTTGAAACAAACGCTTGGAAGATTTGGTCATATGAACATATGTACACTAGCAAAAAGATTAGCGAAAATAACAAGAAATTCTTAGAATACATTGACTCAAAAGAAGTTCAAGACGGACTTGTTAAAAAACTGGGTTATATCAGCATTCATAACATGAAAGTTAAACGTGATGCTAAAAATCAAATAGTCCACTAAACGGAGGAAGATCATGGAAATTAATAAGAAAATATTAATGCCCTCAAAGGAAACACGCCAAGAAAAATTTGGTCGTACTTTAAGTTTTATTAGTATTTCAGCAATTGTTGTTTTAGTTGCGTTAATTCTATACTTTATCATTTCAAAGGGTGTTTCAACATTTACTCAAAATCACGTTAACTTATGGGATTTTATTAGTAAACAAGATTGGTCACCTTCAACCATCGGTAAAGATGGTAAACCAGAAGTCGGGGCACTACCAATGATTGTGACATCATTTAGTGTTACTTTCTTATCCGCATTAATTGCAACACCATTCGCGATTGCGGTGGGTATTTACATGACTATCATCGGTCCTAAGAAGAGCCGTGGTTTCTTACAAACAGTTGTGGAACTACTAGTTGGGATTCCATCAGTTGTATACGGATTTATTGGTTTAACAATTATCGTACCAATCGTAAGAACATTATTCGGTGGAACTGGTTTTGGGATTCTATCAGCAACCATGGTGTTATTCGTAATGGTGCTACCAACAATCACATCACTTACTGTCGATAGTTTAAATGCAGTGCCAAAGCATTTATCAGAAGCTTCATTAGCACTAGGGGCAACTCGTTGGCAAACTATTTATAAAGTTGTTCTAAGGTCAGCTACTCCTGGAATTTTAACGGCGGTTATCTTTGGGATGGCCAGAGCATTCGGTGAAGCACTAGCGGTTCAAATGGTAATTGGTAACGCCATCTTAATGCCTAAGAACCTAATTACTCCAGCTTCAACATTAACTAGTCAACTTACTACAGGAATCGGAAACACAGTTATGGGAACTTTAGGTAATAATGCCCTATGGTCATTAGCTCTAGTTCTACTATTAATGTCTCTATTCTTTAACATCTTAGTTAAGTTGATTGGAAAGAAGGGTAAGTTGAAATGATTAATCCAAAATTAGCCAATAAAATTGCTACCGGAGTTATCTACGGTTTAGTTCTTGTGGTAATTGCGATTTTAGCAGCCTTGATTGGATACATCTTAGTAACTGGTGTTCCACATATTTCATGGCATTTTCTAACAACACAATCTCAATCATTCTTAGCAGGTGGTGGGATTCGTGATCAACTATTTAATTCTATTTACTTATTAGTACTAACATTGATTATTTCATTCCCAATAGCATTAGGCGCAGGGATTTACCTAGCTGAATATGCACCTAAAAATTGGATTACTGAAATCATCAAAACTACAATTGAAGTTTTAAGTTCACTTCCTTCAGTGGTAGTTGGACTATTCTGTTACCTAGTATTCGTTGTTCAAATGAAGATTGGTTTCTCAATTCTATCTGGAGCAATCGCATTAACATTCTTCAACTTGCCATTGCTAACTAGAAACATCGAAACTTCAGTGGAATCAATTTCTGATTTACAAAGAGAAGCCGGTTTATCATTAGGATTATCCCAATGGAAAACCATTATTGGAATTATCCTACCAGCAGCGGTTCCTGGAATTATTACTGGGATTATCTTAAGTGCTGGACGTGTCTTCGGTGAAGCTGCCGCATTGATTTACACTGCCGGACAAAGTGCTCCATTCGTTGATTACAGTAACTGGAACATCTTCTCAGACACCAGTTTCTTAAATCCACTAAGACCTGCTGAAACACTAGCAGTACACATTTGGAAGGTTAACTCAGAAGGAATTACACCAGATGCTAACGCGATTTCAAGTGGTTCATCAGCCGTGTTAATCATTGTAATCTTACTATTCAACGTATTAGCACATTGGATTGGAAATCGCTTATACAAGAAAATGACTTCTAGCAAGTAGGAAGGGATCAATTATGAAAAAATATAATTTAGATCAACAATATGTGCGTGATTTTGCGGTTGAAAACGCGATTGAAGCAAAACACGTTAACGTTTCATACGGCCAACATCAATCTATCTTTGATGTATCAATGTCATTTCCTAGATTTAAAGTAACTGCGATGATTGGTGCTTCTGGTTCAGGAAAATCAACATTCTTACGTTCAATAAACCGTATGAATGATAATGTGGCGACAGTTGACGGTAAAATTATGTACCGTGATGTCAATATTAACGATGACAAGATCAACGTTTATGAATTAAGAAAACACATCGGAATGGTATTCCAACGTCCGAACCCATTCGCCAAATCAATTCGTGATAACATCACATTCGCATTGAAAAAGCATGGAATTAAGGACAAAAAAGAACTAGATGAACGTGTTGAAACTAGTTTAAGAGAAGCCGCATTATGGGATGAAGTTAAAGACAAATTAGACGAAAGCGCACTTTCACTATCAGGTGGACAAGCCCAACGTTTATGTATCGCTAGGGCGATTGCGATGAAACCAGATGTATTGCTATTGGATGAACCAGCCAGTGCGTTGGATCCAATCTCAACATCTAAGATTGAAGACACATTAAATCGTTTGAAAGAAAAATACACTATCATCATCGTTACTCATAACATGCAACAAGCATCTCGTATGAGTGACTACACTGCATTTTTCCACCAAGGACATTTAATCGAATTTAATAAGACTTCACACATTTTTACAAGACCAAAAATGCAAGCAACAGAAGACTATATTTCAGGAAACTTCGGGTAGGTGAATTAGATGACTTCCATTTTAAAAACAGAAAATGTTCATTTGTACTATGGTGATAAAGAAGCATTGCATGGCTTCGATATGGAATTTGAAGAAAATCAAATCACTGCATTAATCGGACCATCTGGATGTGGAAAATCAACATACTTAAGATGTTTAAACCGCATGAATGACTTAAGAAACAATACAACAGTAACTGGTAGTTTTCGATTAGGTGACCAAGACATTTACGCACCAACTACTGATATGACTGAATTAAGAAAAGAAATCGGAATGGTGTTTCAACAACCTAATCCATTCCCATTCTCAGTTTATGATAATGTCGCTTACGGACTAAGAATTGCCGGCGTGAAAGACAAGAAAGTTTTAGACGAAATCGTGGAAACTAGTTTAAAACAAGCTGCAATTTGGGATGAAGTAAAAGATGACTTGAATAAGAACGCATTATCATTCTCTGGTGGTCAACAACAAAGAATTTGTATTGCTCGTGTGTTAGCTGTAAAACCTAAAATCATTCTAATGGATGAACCAACTTCGGCCCTAGATCCAATTTCTAGTGCTAAAATTGAAGATACTTTGTTAGAATTAAAGAAAGATTTTACAATCATCATTGTTACTCACAATATGCAACAAGCATCTAGAATTGCTGATAAAACAGCCTTTATGCTTAACGGAGATTTAATTGAATATGACAAGACTTCCAAGATGTTCTTAAATCCTGATAAGCAAGAAACTAGTGATTACTTGAATGGACAATTCGGATAGGAGACCTGATTATGAGCCAAACATTCAATGACAAACTTAAAGTGTTACAAAAGACTTACATGAAGATGGGAATTAACGTTTCTGATCAAATCTATCAGTCAATTAAAGCTTTTACTGAAAACGACCAAAAGCTTGCTAATGAAGTCGTTAAAAGTGATAGTAAGGTTAACGATGAAGAAGTTGACCTAGAAAAAGAAGCATTAAACTTGATTGCTTTGCGTCAACCAGTGGCATCTAACTTCCGTTCAATCATTACTTTGCTAAAAGCTAGTTCTGATTTGGAAAGAATTGGTGACCATGCGTCATCAATCGCCCGCGAAACATTACGTATCAACACCGATAACCGTATTCCAGAAGTTAATGATGCCATTAACCAAATGGGATTAAAGATTAGAGGAATGCTAGAATCATCACTAGACGCATACGTTCACAACGATCAAGAAGCTGCTAAGCTAGTCGCCCAAGAAGATATCTTAATTGATAAGAAGTTCGTTCTAGCTAAAAATCTAATCGTTGCTGAAATGGAAAAGAATAGTGATAAAATTGAGTTAGCAACTATTTATCTAATGGTTGTTCGTTACCTAGAAAGAATTGGGGATCATATTGTTAACTTATCAGAATGGATTGTATATAATTCAACTGGTAAGATTGTCGAATTAAACCCTGGTAAAATTGAACCAGAATTAATCGCCAAAGAACTAAAGAACAATCCAAAATAGGGAGGAACTCGGGGGATGCAAAGTCTTTTGCTAGTAACTAAACAATTAAAATTAGCTGCACAAGTTAGTCAATTAGCTTTGCAACATGAATACTTCGTCAACAGTATCAGCGATGATGAAGATATTGATGTAATCGTCAAAAAAGACAACGTCTTTGCGGTCATTATTGACTTGTCAGTTTTTGATGATTTTAATCGGGTTAAAGATTTAATTGCCCAAGTTACAAAATCCTTTGTAGGACCTGTCATAACCTTTGATCAAGAATATGATGCTGATGATGAAGAAGCTTGTTATAATTTAGGGGTTATGGATTACTTTAGTAACTATATTGATGCTAATCGCATTATTTTAAGAACTATGCATAAGATTAGTGCATTTGACGAACTAGCCGAAGAAACTGGTAATAATAAACGTAAAGAGCATTTTAAAGACTTTGTAATTAGTTTGAAGCATTTCCAAGTTAAATATAAGGGGGAAGTGCTAAATTTCACGCCTAAGGAGTTTAATATCTTTTATTATATGGTAAGACACCATGACCAAGTTCTAAGCAGAGAACAGATATTTAACGGTGTCTGGCGTGAAGATAGAGACGATGGGGATGCATTTATATCATCTCGAATCGTTGATATGCACGTCAGTCACGTTCGTGATAAGTTAAAAGAACTGCCTGAAAATGACGTTGAGATCAAAACCGTTCGTGGTTTTGGATATGTATTAAAATAAAAAAATACCGTTAAAGAATTAATTCTTTAACGGTATTTTTTATTAGTTAAGGAATGCTGTAACAGCAGCAGCAGCCATAATTAAGATTAATCCGAAGATAGTAATGACCATTTCCTTCTTAGTCTTGTTTTGGTGTAGGAAGTAGATACTAGTTAGTGTAGCTAAGACAACTGATGTTTGTGATAGAACGAAACCAGTAGCTAAACCATTCATGTCAGATTGTGCTGAAATTAGGTAAGTTAATGCAGCAAATGCGAAGAAGAAACCTGAAATGATTTGTAGGTATGATGACTTAGTTGAGAAGACGTTGTTCTTCTTAACATTAATTAAGCAGTAAATAACGGCAACTAAGAACATTCCTAAAGCTTGTGGGAAGAATGCGTGCATACCATCTAAGTGAGCTGCTTGAGGAGCAGCTGAGTATGCCCAGTAACCAATTACTCCAATAATTAGAAGTACGATTGCTTTCTTCAAGTCGCTTGAACCTTGTGTATCTTTGTGTTCTTGCCAAGCAGTCATAGTTGCACCAATGATGATAACAATAAGTGCAATAAATCCAATGGTACGATGACCTTCAGTATGCCAGTTTCCTAATGCAAACACACCCCAAAGGGCAGTTACGATTAATTGTAAGGCAGTGGTAATTGGCATTACTCGTGATGATCCAATTAATTCAAATGATTTAAATGACATGATTTGGCCAAAAGCCCAACCTGCACCTGAAAGTAATGCGAGTACAAATTTCATTCCTGATGGAATTGAGTAGCCTGTAATTAATACAAAAATACCAGCGAAGATAAGTGTCCCTAAAGTGGAACCATAGATTTGGTTAGTTGGTTTACCTCCAAATAATGAAGCAATTGTAGGATATAGACCCCAACCAAGTAGTGGACCTAGCCCAACTAATAAAGCAACAGCGTTCAAAGCGTGTCCTCCTTTTCTATAACTATTATTTAATTATCAATTTACCACATGTTTTTAAAATGTAGTAGAAAATAATTCGTTTTCATCCAAACTTAACAAAAAATTAAGGTTTAAAACTCCCAAAGTAATATAACATATTTAGTAGGGACATTGTTTTAAAAAATGTAATGAAATCGTTTTCATTTTCTATAAAGTATGTTATATTAAATTCATAGAAAAGTAAAGCGCTTACATTTATATAAAGCATAAAAATTTTATAATAGAAAAAGGGGAATAAATAATGCCATTTGTTGTATTAGTATTAGGGATTTTATTACTATTATTCTTAATTATTAAATGTAAATTAAACACATTTATTTCATTAATTGTTACATCTGTTGTTGTTGCTTTAGGTTTAGGAATGAACCCAGCACATATCGCCATTTCGATTAAAAACGGAATCGGTAGTTCATTAGGTGAATTAGTTATCGTATTCGGTTTTGGAGCCATGATCGGTCGTTTAGTAGCCGATGCCGGTGGTTCATATCGAATTGCAAGAACTTTAATTAACCTATTCGGTAAGAGAAAGTTACAATTCGCAATTGTAGTTGCTTCATTCATTATTGGAATGTCACTATTCTTCGAAGTTGGACTTGTTCTATTAACACCAATCGTATTTGCTGTTGCACTAGAAGCTGACGTACCATTTGTTTACTTAGGAATTCCAATGGCTGCTGCTTTATCAGCAACCCAAGGTTTCTTACCTCCACAACCAGCTCCAACTGCTGTTGCAACTGCTCTAGGTGCTAACATTGGACAAACTCTTCTATTAGGAATTATCGTTGCAATCCCTTGTGTGATTGTAGCTGGCCCCATCTACACAAAGATTGCTAAGAAAATTGCTCCAGAAACATTCGTTATTAAGAAGTCACTACCAGCGTTCGGTGAAATGAAGAAGTATGATTTAAAAGACACTCCAAGTTTCGGAATTGCTGCATTTACTTCATTACTACCAGTTATTTTAATGGCTATCGCTACCGTATACGACATGGTATTTAACGGTGGTAAAGCTGTTGAAGATCCACATGGTATCGGTGCTGTTGTTGCTATGTTTGGTAACCCCGTTATCGCCATGATTGTTACTTTACTATTTGCTATTTGGTCAATGGGCTTCAACCGTGGTAAGAAGATGGAAGACATCACTAACACTGTTACAGAAGCTATTAAGTCAATTGCGATGCTACTAATGGTTATTGGTGGTGGATCAGCATTCAAGCAAGTATTAATCGATGGTGGTGTTGGTAAAGCGGTTCAACAAGTAATGGTTCACGCTAACTTATCACCAATTATCTTAGCTTGGCTAATCGCAGTTATCCTACGTGTTTCACTAGGTTCAGCAACTGTTGCTGGTATGACTGCTGCCGGTCTAGTAACTCCTCTAATGCATTCACTAAGTGTTAGCCCAGTACTAATGGCGCTAGCTATTGGTGCCGGATCACTTGCTGCATCACACGTTAACGATGCTGGTTTCTGGATGTTTAAAGAATATTTTGACTTAAACGTAAAACAAACATTGAAGATTTGGACAGTCTTAGAAACTGTTATATCAGTAGTTGGATTACTAATGGTATTACTTCTAAGCCTATTCATTCACTAATAATTAATAAATAAAAAGCATTGAGATAAATCTCAATGCTTTTTATTTATTTCTATTTCTGAAAACAATGAATTTAGACCAGAAGAAGTTAAAAATTATTACAATAGCCTGACTAAAAATTTTTAGTAAGTCGAAGTTATTTACGCTAACAATCGATACACCAATTATTAAAATAATTTCCTCTAAAACTAATGATGAGAATCTTCCTAAGAAGAAAGAAATTATTTCTGAAATATAGTCTTTAACAGTTGTTGCTGTAGATTTAAATACCCATTTTCTGTTTGTTATATATGCGAATAAAACACTGGCAATCCAAGCGATAATAGTGTTCCAAATGATATCGACGTTGGGAAATAAATTATGAAATAAAAGTGCGACGACGATATCAATAACTGTGGTTAATATTCCCCAAAATAAGTATGCAATTACTTGTTTATATTTATTCCAAAGTTTTTTCATTATTCCTTCTCTTTCACAATATATTTTGGACGATGCTTAGTTTCTAAGTAAATCTTACCAATATAGTTACCGACAATTCCTAAACAGAATAATTGGATTCCATTGATCAATAAGATAATTGATACTAATGAAGGCCATCCAGACACAGAGTCACCGAAAAAGATTGCTCTTAAGATAACAAAAAACATACCGATAATTGAGAAGAAGAACGAGATACCACCAACCCAAGTAGCCACCTTTAGTGGGACGTCTGAGAAATCGACTATTCCTTCTAATGAGTATTCAAGAAGTTGATATAGTGACCAATGTGATTCACCAGCAACTCTTTGGACCCCATCATATTCAATATATTTTGTTTTAAACCCAACCCAACTAAAAATTCCTTTAGTGAAACGGTTGTATTCAGTTAATTTCAAAACGTTATCAACATATTGACGTGTCATTAGACGATAATCTCTCACATTTTGTTTGATTTCAACGTCAGACATTTTATTGATTACCTTGTAAAAACTAGATGATAAGAAAGCACGTACGAAGTTTTGTTTTCTAGATTTTTGTACACAACCAACGACATCATAATCTTCTTCTTTTATGTACTTAATCATTTGTGGTAATAACGAAGGGGGGTCTTGTAAGTCGACATCCATAACAGCAACATAGTCACCGCCAACGTTATTTAAACCAGCAGACATGGCTGATTCTTTACCGAAGTTTCTGGAGAAAGAAACGAAGTGAACATTTTTATCAATTTCTCTTAATTTTTTAATTTCATTTAATGTATTATCAGATGATCCATCATTAATAAACCAATATTCATGATTGTAATCCATGTTATTAGCATGCATTTCGTTAAAAACTCGTTCAACTTCATCATAGAATATTTTAATAGATGGTTCTTCATTATAACAGGGTACAATTAAACCAATGGTTTGCATAATTGCAACCTCCTTTTTTATCCGTAATTATATTTATTTTATCATAATACACCATAAAAAAAGGAATAGAAATAGTTTAAATTTCAATTAAGTTATCCTTTTGCATCGGAAATGATATATTATTTTGTTATAATTAAGGAAATAACATTTTAAATGGAGGCGTAATCTTGAACAACAGAATAAAAGTGATGACCATCTTTGGAACTCGTCCTGAAGCAATTAAGATGGCGCCTATCATATTAGAGATGAAAAAACGTTCAGATCAATTTGAACCAATTACTGTCCTAACTGGGCAACATAAAGAGATGTTAGACCAAGTAATGGATATTTTTAATATTCAATCGGATTACAATTTACATGTAATGAAGGCTGAACAAACTTTGAGTTCAATCACAACGACCGTAATTAGTAAATTGGATAGTGTTATTGAAGAAGCCAAGCCAGATATTATTTTAGTCCATGGTGATACAACTACGACTTTCGCGGCCGCAATTAGTGCGTTTTATCACCAAGTTCCATTAGGACATGTTGAGGCGGGACTTAGAACTTGGGATAAGTATTCTCCATATCCTGAAGAAATGAACCGTCAAATGACCGATATTTTGTCAGACGTCTACTTTGCACCAACTGAATTAAGTAAAGAAAATTTACTAAAACAAAATCTTGACCAAGATAAAATTTATGTTACTGGAAACACTGCAATTGATGCCTTAAAACAAACTGTGGATACAGATTATCACCATGATGTTTTAGATGATATTTCCGACCAACACAAAATTATTTTGTTAACGATGCATCGTCGTGAAAACCAAGGTGAACCAATGCGACGTACATTTGAAGTTATCAAGGAGGAAGTCTTAAAACGTGATGATATTGAAGTAGTTTATCCCGTTCATTTAAGCCCATCAGTTCAAAATATCGCACATGATGTTTTTGATGGAATTGATCGAGTACATTTAATTGAGCCACTAGACGTAGTTGATTTCCATAATATGGCTGCCCGCAGTTACTTTATTATGACTGATTCTGGGGGAGTTCAAGAAGAAGCACCATCACTGGGTAAACCTGTGCTAGTACTGAGAGATACGACAGAACGTCCAGAGGGTGTTAATGCAGGTACATTAAAATTGGTTGGAACCAACCAAGATAATGTCCGCAAAGCATTTGATAAATTAATTGATGATGACCAACTTTACCAAAAGATGGCGACCGCGCAAAATCCATATGGAGATGGAACGGCATCAATTCAAATTTTAGATGCAATCAAAAATATCTTTACCAATAAAAGGTTAAGCGGTGATATTAATGAGTAGGGAACGAATCCAACGCATGAAACGTTTTTTATTAATCGTAAAGAGACACTACAAAGATTCCAACGTATCTGATGCAGCAGTAGTAATTGCTTTTTATTCATTATTATCACTATTTCCTGCAGCAATTATCTTTGGAAATTTATTGAAATTATTGCAAGTTAATCAATATGAAATATTAGATTACTTACAACCATTATTACCACCAACTATTTTTAAAACAGTTAGTCCGATTATTGTATCGGCACTTGATGGTGGAAATACTGGTAAATTATCAATAGGATTAATTTTAGCCATTTGGTCAGCCAGTCGAGCATTAGCTGCCTTTCAACGTTCAGTTAACTCATCGTATGGTATTCAAAATCAAAGTAACTTAATGAATAGAATTGTTTCATTTGTGTGGATGTTGCTATTGGTAATATCTTTAGCAATCTTTTTACTATTCTTTGGTTTTGGAAAAGTGATTATCAGTTATTCTGCATACCTGATGGGACTATCTAAGATAAACGTTAGCATCTTTATTCTTCTAAGATATCCATTAACTATTTTAGGTGTATTTGGATTAGTACTATTAATGTATTATTTCGTTCCAACAGTAACTACTAAATGGAGATATGTATGGATGGGATCACTAATTGTGACTATTGGGATGATTATCTTATCAAAGGGATTTTCCATTTATCTACATTACTTTGCCCGTAGTGTCGATGCATATAAGACATTAGGCACTTTCGTCATCTTAATGCTATGGCTGTATATAGTCGGAATGATGCTGTTGATTGGTGCTGTCATCAATGCTTCCGTACAGGATATGTCAAAATCTGAAATTAAAGATAGAAAGCCAACATTTAAATCTTTTATGCCTAAAAAAGACAAATAAAAAAATCGTTGATAAAATCAACGATTATTTTTTTAAGTCATTATATGCTTTAACTAAACCTGCAGAGAATTCGTCTAGTTTGGCAATGTCATCTTCATCAGGTTCAAGATTAATCTTAACGCCTTCGAAACCTTGAGTAGCATTCGTTTTCTTGAATTGGTTGATGAAATCATCAACGGCGGTGTTAAAGAATTCTTCATAGAAGATATCGCCAGAACCAGCGACTCCGAAAACTTTACCTGATAAATCAAGGTCAGCTAAATCCTCAAAAAAGTCTAAACCTTCTTCTGGAAGGTGACCTTCATTATAGGTATAAGCGCAAACGACACAGATATCAGCATCGGTTAAGTCTTGTGGATCTGTTTGAGAGATTTCAGTTTGAGTAACATCTAAACCTAAATCTTCAAGGCCTTCAGTAACGATATCAGCAACGTCTTCGTTGTTACCGGTAATAGTTGCAAAAACTACATGTGCTTTCAAATTATTTCGTCCTTTCACAATTTAATAACTAATTATAACAAATTGAAAAAAAGATGTTAACTAAAGGAGTGAATCCAATGGAATCTAAAATTACAATGATTGAAGCGCAAAAACGTAAAGGACGTTTCAATATATATATAGATGGTCAGTATGCTTTTCCAATTAGTGAAAACGTCATGATAAAGTATCGCATTTTTAAGGGGATGGAAGTCGATGATGAGCTTAGAAATGAACTAATTAATGCTGACTCGATTTCAAAACTATATACGAAAGCGATTAACTTCTTATCCCACCAATTAAGAACTGAAAACGAAGTGGTTGCCAAATTACGTGACTTCAGCGAAGATGAAGAACACATTGCTGCAGTGATGGCGAAATTAGTTGAATTAAACTTGGTCAATGATCAATCGTATGCAGATAGTTATGTGCGAACTGAAGTGAAGAAACAAGATAAGGGTCCCAAAAACGTTTTCTTTAAGCTCAAAGAAAAGAAGATTGATGAAAATATCATTAATAATGCATTGAATAATTTTTATTCATATGATGAAATGATAGAAAATTGTCGCGTTCAAGCAACCAAGATTTTTAATAAGCATAAACGCGATGCATTCAAAAATCGTTTAGATAAAACGAAGATTTCATTGATGCAAAAAGGTTATTTAATGGATGCAATCTTAGAAGTAATGGAAGAGTTGGACTTTCAACCAGACGAGGATGATCAGCTTGAGTTACTAAGACGACAAGGTGATAAAATCTGGCAACGTAACCGTAAATACAGCGGTTTAGAACGAATCATGAAGACTAAACAAGCGCTATATCGAAAGGGTTTTGATATGGACGATATTAGCAGCTTTATTGATCAAAAAAGTTTAGAGGAATAAATGGTATAATAGTCATTGGAGGTTACATATTATGTTTAATAAAATTAAAAATTCCTCATTAATCTTATGGACTATCGAAGTATTACTAGTTGTAAGTATTATATGGGTATGTACTAAATTAGAATTTATTTTTAGCCCAATCGGGATGTTCATATCGGCAGTGTTTATGCCAATTTTAATTGCTGGTGTTTTATTTTACATGTTGAACCCAGTTGTGAACCTACTTACAAAAGTTAAAATCACTAAAACAAAAAACATTTCTAGAAACTTTGCGATTACGATTGTTTATCTATTATTATTAGGAATTATCGTCTACGTTGTTTCATCTTTCTTACCACGTTTGTTTAATCAGGTAACCAATTTGATTAGCAACTTACCAGATATCGCTAAAGATATTACCAAGTATGCACAAGCACATTCACAAAAGGGAATCTTTAAGACCTTATATTCTTCTGGAATTATGGAAAAGGTGCAAAACTATGTTTATAACTACGTGCAAAATAGTTTAGGCGGGATTACACAAAGTGTTGGGGCAATTATTTCAACTGCCACTTCTGCTGTGGTTGTGATCGTAACCGTCCCAGTGGTCTTATTCTACATGTTAAAAGATGGCCACAAGATGATTCCAAATATCGCCAAAGTATTACCACGCCGTAGCCGTCGTAGAACTATCAAGCTATTAGAAAAGATGAGCGATACCATTTCCCATTATATTGGTGGTCAAATGATTGAATGTCTATTCGTTGGGGTCTTTACTTCAATTGGATACGTCGTAATCGGTCAAAACTATGCGTTGCTATTAGGGGTATTCGCTGGCGTATGTAATATCATTCCATACGTGGGTCCATATATTGGGATCATGCCATCCGTTTTTGTGGCATTATCTGATAGTGTTAGCAAATTAATAGCGGTTGTAATCGTAGTTTTGATTGTGCAACAATTAGATGGAAACCTTGTTTACCCAAATGTAATCGGAAAGTCTTTGAATATTCATCCGCTAACGATTATAATTATTTTATTAGCTGCAGGAAACATCGCTGGTTTAATGGGAATGATTTTAGCTATTCCACTATATGCGGTAGTTAAAGTTATCATTCAATACGTATACAGTATTTGGATGATTGAGCAGTCACAAAAAAACATACAAAATAAACAGTAATAAAACACAGGAGATTTTTTATGACTAAAGTAATAACATACGGAACTTTTGACCTTTTACACAAAGGTCATGTTAGACTCTTAAAAAGAGCACGTGAATTAGGTGATAGCCTAACAGTATGTGTTTCAACAGATGAATTTAATGCTGAAAAAGGCAAGAAAGCCTATACTTCATACGAAGATAGAAAGTTTGTTTTAGAAGCAATTAGATACGTTGATGAAGTAATTCCAGAAAATAACTGGGATCAAAAAATCAAAGACGTTGTTGATAACAACATCGATATCTTTGTTATGGGTGATGACTGGGAAGGTAAGTTTGATTTCCTAAAGGATTACTGTAAAGTAGTTTACCTACCTAGAACTGAAGGAATCTCAACTTCTAAGATTAAAAAAGACCTTGGTCTAACTGACGAAGATGACTGGAAAAAATAATTAGTAAAACATCCTCTGTTGATAGGGGATGTTTTTTAATTATCGTATTTAAGCAAAAAAGAATATGTTACAATAAAACAATAGATTATATTACGGAAGGATTCGAAAAATGGTCAATAAACAAATTAGTGAAGGCGTTGAAAAAAGACGTACCTTCGCCATTATTTCTCACCCGGATGCTGGTAAAACTACTATTACAGAACAATTACTATTGTTCGGGGGAATTGTGAGAGAAGCCGGTACTGTTAAAGCTAAGAAGTCTGGTAACTTTGCTAAGTCTGACTGGATGGAAATTGAAAAGAAACGTGGAATTTCTGTTACTAGTTCAGTGATGCAATTCGATTATGCTGGCAAAAGAATTAATATCTTGGATACACCAGGGCACCAAGATTTCTCTGAAGATACTTATAGAACACTAATGGCAGTGGATTCAGCTGTCATGGTTATCGATGCCGCAAAAGGGATTGAACCACAAACTAAGAAATTATTCCAAATTTGTAAGATGCGTGGAATTCCAATCTTCACATTTATGAACAAGTTGGATCGTGATAGTCGTGACCCAATGGAATTAATTAGTCAATTGGAAGAAGTGCTTGGAATCGAAGGATATCCAATGAACTGGCCAATTGGTTCAGGTAAAATCTTACGAGGACTATACGACCGTTACAACAAACGTGTTGAATTATACCGTCCAGAAGATGAAAACAATCCATACTTACCACTTGATGAAGATGGTAATCTATTAGATGGTGCCGGTTTAGCAAGTGACAGTGTCTACCAAGATGCTAAAGAAAGCATGGACTTAATTACCGAAGCCGGTAATCCATTTGACGAAGAAAAGATTAGAAACGGTGAACAAACACCAGTCTTCTTTGGTTCAGCCCTAGTTAACTTTGGGGTGAAGACTTTCTTAGATGCATACTTAAACTTCGCACCTAAGCCAGGTGAACACGAAACTGAAAATGACGTTGAAGTAGCACCAGAAGATGATCAATTTACTGGTTTCATTTTCAAGATTCAAGCTAATATGAACCCTAAGCATCGTGATCGAATTGCGTTTGTGAGAGTTTGTTCAGGGATGTTTGAAAGAGGGATGGACGTTACCCTTGAAAGAAATCAAAAGAAATTACGTTTATCTAACGTGACTGAATTTATGGCTAATACCCGTGAAAACGTACAAAACGCCGTTGCCGGAGATATTATTGGATTATACGATACAGGTAATTTCCAAATTGGTGATACAATCTACTCAGACAAACGGGATGTTAAGTTCACTAAGTTACCACAATTTACACCAGAACTATTTATGAAGGTTTCTGCTAAAAACGTGATGAAACAAAAATCATTCCATAAAGGAATCCAACAACTAGTTCAAGAAGGTGCCGTACAACTATATACATCATACGCAACAGGTGATTATATCTTAGGTGCCGTTGGTCAACTTCAATTTGAAGTTTTTCAATTCAGAATGCAAAACGAATATAACTCTGAAGTCGTTATGGAACCAATGGGTAGCAAGACTGCACGTTGGATTGATCCAGAACAATTAGATGAAAAGATGTCCTCATCAAGAAACATCTTGGTGAAAGATGGTCATGGTGATCCATTATTCTTATTCGAAAATTCATTTGCTGAACGTTGGTTCGCAGATAAGTACCCAGATGTTAAATTAACAGCTAAACTATAAAATAAAAAGGATTAGATATGATTATCTAATCCTTTTTTAGTATATATTTTTCTTCAACGTAATGTAAGTTATTGATTTCTAACCAATATTTATTTGGTGCAACTTGAATTGACTGAGATAGTTGAACGGTATCTCCCGTATGAAGGAAGTAGAGACAATTTCCACCCGGGTAATTGTATACCGGAACACTGATGTTGGATTGAATGGTAGCACTTTGGTTTAAATTGTTGATTACCCAAGAATCTGTGTTAGTTAGTTTCTTGGCGAATGGATATTTCATTTGGTTGAAGTTACGATCGATAATCCATTGGTTTGGTCCGATGTTTAACCAAACTCCTTTATCGGTGGTAACTTGGTAGAAGACTTTCCAAATACTACCTTTAGGCAAAATCACTGGTAATTTATCACCAGTGGTATCAGTATATGCGGGTGTATATTCGCGTAATTTAACGTAGAAGTTACTTCTGATAACGTTTTTCCAGTCATCACGACGGTAATATAACACTAAGTGTTGAATAGTATCGGTAAAACGACCGCTTTGATTACCAGAGTATGTAACTTGGTTAAATCCATCTAATTGGGGCAAATTAATGTTAAATGCTTCGTCATAACTACCAACGGCGATTTGTGGTAAACGAATCATAGCATATGTATCGTAGTTAATGAAGAAAATATTTAATGGTTTTCCATTTAGTTTATGGTAATGAATGACAACATGATTATCGGTTGTTTGCATAAATGTTGAGATTCCATCAATTTTAAATAATACGTAGTTTTTAAAGTCAGGGATGATTAAATTCACATCATCACCAACATGACCATGTAAGACACTAAAGTCGGCTAGTGGATGACCATCTACATCAACATAGAAGACGGTCATTTTCGCTTCGGGAGAATCAGTATGAATTTCATTATCAATAGTAGGGTTGTCTTCATAAAATAAATCATTAGATTGGAAATCATCAACAGCAAATTGATTTTGATCGATATCTTTTTCTTTTTGATTTTGTTTATTGAACAATTTAAACATGTCTTTAATAAAATTGAACATCCTGATTCCTCCTTTCATATATTAACTATCTTAACATAATTCGAATTTAAAATATAAAAAAACCGCTAAGAATATAAGAATCTTAGCGGTTTTTGATTACGATTGTGCGTTAACGTAAATATTTTTATCTTCATTAACATCAATTAATAGTTGTCGATTAGTTGGATTATTTAAGTAATAATCAGCAACTTTATCTTCAATTTGTTCTTGGATAACACGACGAAGAGGACGAGCTCCCATTGCAGGATTGTAGCCTAATTCAACTAACTTATCTTTGGCAGCGGCTGAAACGTCAATCTTGAATCCTTGAGAAGCCAACATAGTATTAACGTTGTTAATCATTAGATCAAGAATTTGTTTTAGGTTAGCTTTGGATAGTTGGTTGAATTCAATGATATCGTCGAAACGATTCAAGAATTCAGGTTTGAAGTAGTTACCTAATTTATCCATGACAGAATGGGTCTTGTTGTTTGATTCAGCACCAAATCCAACACTTGCTGTGGAATCACCAGTTCCAGCATTACTTGTCATAATAATTACAGTATCTTTAAATGAAACTGTGCGACCTTTAGAATCAGTCAATCTACCATCATCTAAGATTTGTAAAAAGGCATGTAATACATCTGGGTGTGCTTTTTCAACTTCATCGAATAAAAGTAAACTGTATGGATTGCGACGAACTTGTTCAGTTAGTTGACCAGCTTCATCATATCCAACATAGCCAGGAGGGGAACCAATTAGTTTTGAGATTGAATGTGGTTCACGATATTCAGACATATCGAATCGAATCATGGCATCCTTAGAACCGAATAATTGTTGCGCTAATTGTTTGGCTAATTCAGTCTTACCAATTCCGGTAGTTCCTACAAATAAGAATGAACCGATTGGACGACCAGTTCCGTTGAAACCAATACGATTTCTCTTGATAGCTTTGGCCACTTTTTCAATCGCTTCATTTTGACCAATGACACTACCAGCTAGGGTACGATCTAAGTCCTTTAGGTTATCTTGTTCTTGTTGTTCTAATTGACCAACTGGAATGTTGGTAATTGATTCAATGATTTGTTGAATGTTTTTAGTAGTAATCGTTGGGACATCCACAGTTTCGATGTTAGCCAATTTATGGTTAAGTCTTTCAATCTTATCACGATAGAAGGCGGCTTTTTCATAATCTTCCTTGGATAAAGCATCTTGCTTTTCTTTTTGACAAGCGCTAATTGTATTTTTGATTTCCTCTGGGGAAGTCACATCTGATTTGATGTTTAGTTTAGAACCAGCTTCATCAATTAAATCAATCGCTTTATCAGGTAGGAAACGGTCTTGGATGTATCGGTTTGATAAAGTGACAGCTGACTTAATGGCGTCATCACTGTACTTCACACGATGATATTTTTCATAGCGTTCCTTAATTCCGTTTACAATATCGATAGCAGCTTCCACGCTTGGTTCTTTGACCGAAACAGTTTGGAAACGACGAGCTAAAGCAGAGTCTTTTTCAATATTTCTGTATTCATTCAAAGTAGTAGCACCAACTAATTGGAAACTACCTCTAGATAGGGCTGGTTTTAAAACGTTTCCGGCATCCATACCACCGTCAGCATTACCAGCACCCATAATTTCATGAATTTCATCAATGAATAAAATGATGTTTTGGTCTGCTTGAACTTCATCAATTAATTCTTGCATGCGTTGTTCGAATTGACCACGCATTGATGTTCCTTGCACAATTGAAACGACGTCTAATCGAATTACACGTTTATTTTTCAACTTATCTGGGACATCGCCGTTGGCAATTTTAAGAGCTAATCCTTCAACGACAGCGGTCTTACCAACACCAGCTTCCCCAATTAAAACGGGGTTGTTCTTGGTACGACGGTTTAGAATTTCGATTACTCGATCAATTTCTTTATCACGCCCGATTACGGGGTCGATTTTGTTTTGACGAGCTAAATCTGTTAAATCATATCCGTATTTTGCTAACACAGAGTTTTGATTTTGATTATTTTGTTTATTGGTAGCACGATTGCGAAGGTTATCTTGGTTACTTTGATTCATTGCGTTGAATAAATCATCTAAATTTCCAAATCCAAATGGATCTTGCATCATATCAACACCTCCATTGTTACGATATTGATCGGATTGTTTGCTTAATTGACGGTAACAGTCCTGACAAATATCGATATGTCTTTTCTCGTTATTAACATTAACGAGTAAATGAATGGTTGCCTCATTTTGATGGCAGTTTTCACACTTCATATGACTGCTCCTTTCTGAAAACAACTAAATGGTTTTGACCTTTATTGACCATTTGTAAAAATCATTATAACGCATAAAAATGTTTCTGCAAGAGATTTGCTTTTTTATAATAAAATATTCATTTTATATGTTTAAATTAGTCCTAATCGTATATAATATATATTGAAAGAGGGAATATTATTATCGCAGATAAGAACTATACTGAGTTATTAAATGACCTAAAAGATAACAAAATAGAAGAATTAGTAATTACACCAGAGGAGTTTGCTGAATTTCAAGTTGCATATATGAACTTCGAAACCAGAAAACGTATTACCGGTAGGGCAGAACAAAACGGTAAAGTTATCTATACCTACCTTTCTGATGAAAAGACTAATGGTTAAAAATGTTGTATTTTATCATATTAATTGATATTCTAAAATTAGTATAAGAAAAAAGGAGATCTTCGAAATGGAAAAACGTCAATTTAAAGTTATTTCTGAAACAGGAATTCATGCACGTCCAGCTACACTACTAGTACAAACTGCTACTAAGTTCAAATCAGAATTGAAATTAGAATACTTAGGCAACACTGTTGATTTAAAATCAATCATGGGTGTAATGTCACTAGGTGTTGGTCAAAATGCTGAAGTAACTGTAATTGCTGAAGGCCCAGACGAAAAAGATGCAATCGAAGCTGTTGCAAAATCATTTAACGATGAAGGATTAACTGAATAATCATCAACAAGTTAATTTTGTTAAATAATGAGTCAGAATTATTTTATGTTTAGTTGTCATAATGGTTCATTTTTCACTATTGATCCCATATGAATACAACTAGAACGTAATTATATTCTGGCTTTTTTTATTATCATTATGCTTGGCAAAATTTGCAAAGCCAGCAACAAACCAATATAATTACAAATAACTATGAAGAAAATTAGGAGGTGTAAATTTGAATATTGGAATCTTTACGGATACTTACTTTCCACAGGTTAGTGGAGTCGCAACTTCAATTAAGACATTAAAAGACCAATTAGAAAATGATGGACATCAAGTGTACATCTTTACCACAACTGATCCGCATGTTGATAAATCAGCGTGTGAAAAGAATATTTTTAGATTTTCCAGCATTCCATTCATCTCTTTTACCGATCGTAGAATTGCAGTTAGAGGTATGATTCAAGCGTACCAAATTGCTAAAAAATTAAACTTAGATATTATTCATACTCAAACAGAATTTTCAATGGGAATTATCGGTAAGGTGGTTGCCAAATTTTTAAGAATTCCATGTGTTCATACATACCATACAATGTATGAAGATTATTTACATTATGTTGCTAAGGGAAAAATCTTGAGACCAATTCATGTTAAGGACGCTACTTTGGCTTTTTGTCATAACATGTCTGGAGTGGTCGCACCAAGTACTAAGGTTTTAGATACATTAGTTAGATATGGTGTGAAGAGTCCCATTCGAATTATTCCAACTGGAATTAACATTGGAAAATTTAATACCGACAGTGATTTTGATTTAAGAACTAATTTAGGCGTTAGCGCAGATGCAAAAATTCTGTTATCAGTGAGTCGATTGGCATACGAAAAGAACATCAAGGAATTGATCAATTCAATGCCAGCGATTTTAACAGGTCAACCTAACACCCACTTAGTGATTGTCGGTGACGGTCCTGCTAAGGATGACTTAAAGCAACAAACTAATGATATGAAGTTAAATGACAATGTGCATTTCGTTGGAGAAATTAATAATGATGAAGTTTATAAATACTATCATTCAGCTGATATCTTTGTATCAACTTCTAATTCGGAATCACAAGGTTTAACATACATTGAAGCAATGGCTGCTGGAGTGAAAGTAGTGGTATCATCCAGCCCATATACTGAAGAACTATTAAGTAATAAGTCACTAGGGATGACGTTTGGTACTCCAGAGGGATATATTGAAAAAGTTTTAGAGTACTTAAACGCAAATCAACAAAGTGATACTCAACAAGACATAGAATTAAGAACCAAGAAATTACACGAAATTTCATCAGAAAATTTCGCTAATAGAATTGTGGATTTTTATAGATGTGCCCAACTAGATTACAACAAAGAAATCAGAGATGATGACGAAGTAAGTGAGTAGGAGGATTTATGATAAAAATAGATATGTTTTCAACCGCGGATAAGGTGAAAGGACAAGGAGTAGGGAGTGCTTATTTAGAGCTCGTTAAGATGCTAAAGAAACATTTCCCGGATGACTTTGATATTGTCATAAATGATCTGAAGTCAGCTGAAATTACTCATTACCACACCATTAACTTGAGATATTATTTCTCAACTTTCTTAAAGAAGCGTGGAAGAAGAATTGGATATGTACATTTCTTACCGGAAACATTAGAAGGTAGCTTAGATTTACCAAAACCAATTAAATGGATTTTTTACAAATATGTCATTGCTTTTTATAAGCGAATGGAGCATATTGTAGTGGTAAACCCCACCTTTATTCCCAAGTTAGAAGCTTATGGAATTAAAAAAGAAAAAATCACATATATTCCAAACTTCGTTAGTAAAAAGGAATTTTATCCTTTAACAGATGAAGAAAAAGTGCAAGCTAGAAACGAATTAGGAATCGCTCAAGATAAATTTGTCGTTGTAGGGACCGGTCAAGTCCAAACCAGAAAAGGGATTTTAGATTTCGCTAAGTTGGCACAAGACAACCCTAACGTCGAATTCATTTGGGCTGGTGGTTTTTCTTTTGGGAAAATCACTGATGGATACAAAAACTTGAAGTTATTAGTGGACAATCCACCTAAAAATCTTCAATTCCCCGGAATCGTGGATCGCGATAAATTAGTTAAGTACTATAATGTTGCTGATTTATTCTTGCTACCATCTTTCAATGAACTATTTCCAATGTCTGTCCTAGAATCATTCTCTTGTGGGACACCTGTAATGCTAAGAAGCTTGGATTTATATAAAGAAATTATTAGTGGGTATTATGAACCGTTCAGTACTTATGATGAAATGAATGCTAGTTTACATCGATTGATTGATAATCCAGCAGAATTAGCTGAACTATCTAAGAAATCATTGGCGGCTTCTGACTATTATTCAGAAGAACATCTCGCTTCAATTTGGTATGAGTTTTATCAAAAACAAGCAAAAGAGGGTTAGTAATGTCAAAAAGAAATATAATAACATTTATTACGATGTTTTTAGTGGGCATTTTGATCTTTTGGTACTTTATAAGAGATATCAACATTAATGTTTTAGTTGCCGATTTTTTTACCATTAACTGGTGGTGGATAGTTGCAGCCCTTGGTTGCATGTTCCTATACTTAGGGTTAGAAGCTGTGGTTACTAAGACGATTGTTGATACGCAGGTAGATAATTTTACCTTTCGAGATGCGATTAGAGTTCCACTTGTAGAACAACTTTTTAACGGGATAACACCGTTCTCATCAGGAGGACAACCAGGCCAACTATATGTAATGGTTCAAACTGGTGTGGATGCAGGAAAAGCGAGCTCAACGTTGTTAATGAAATTTGTTGTTTTTCAAACAATGATTGTAATTAACTTTATTTTGAGCTTAATTGTCGGCTTCCAATATGTGGAAGAGAAGCTCCATTACTTAGCTTGGCTAGTGTTGTTTGGATTTTTTATCCATCTATTCGTAATAATTGCCTTGTTATTAGTGATGTATTGGTATACATTTACTAAGAGTTTAGTAAATAATATTATTAAACCAGTTAGATGGTTTATAAAAGATGATAAGTTCAATTCGTTTAAAGCGATGCTGGATAACAAAATTGATACTTTTCATATGGAAAGTATTCGAATCGCTAAGCAATGGAAGTTGATGTTGAAAATCATCATCATTACATTTTTCCAATTAGCGTTTTACTACTTAATTCCATACTTTATTATATTGGCACTTGGATTTGATCAAGTTAATATCATTATGATTGTAAGTTTACATGTCTTGATATTCATGATTATTTCATTATTCCCCATACCTGGTGGGGCAGGTGGAGCTGAATACAGTTTCGAAGCGTTATTCAAAAGCTTCATCACTAACAATACGAAGTTAATTCTAGCGTTAATTATTTGGCGCTTGATAACTTATTACTTAGGGATGATTTTGGGTGTAATTGCTTTTTGCATTCGACCTAAGAAAATTGAAAAGTAAAATAAAAACATTTATTCATATTTTGGAGGCATAGATAATGTCTAGTCATATTAAAAATACTAGAAAGTTTTTTAATACAAAGTTTGGTTTCTTTGTATTAATTGTTGCTTTATTCTGGTTGAAAACATATATTTCATACCGTATTGATTTTACATTGGGAGCAAAAGGTGGATTACAACAATTCCTATTAGTAGTTAATCCAATTCCGGCTGCACTATTAATTTTTGGGATTGCTTTATACTTTAGAGGAAAGATTGCATACTGGTTAATGTTAATCATTGACTTAATTGAATCTATTTGGATTTTTGCAAACGTTCTATACTACAGAGAATTTTCTGATTTCCTATCATTTGGAATTATTAAAGGATCAGGAACAGTTCAAAATAACCTGGGTAAGAGTTTAGCTGAAATTCTACATCCACTTGATTTCTTTGTATTTGCTGATATCATCATTTTGATTTTATTATTACTATTCAAAGTAATTAAGGTTGATCACACACCATTCAAAAAGAAGAACGCATTGGCAATTACTGTATTGTCATTTGTATTGATGTTTGCTGAATTCGGAATTTCCAACGCAGATAGATCTGGTTTATTAACTAGAACATTCGATAACAACTATATCGTTAAGTATTTGGGATTAAACGAATATGCTGCATTTAATGCATACCAAACCCATAAAGAAAGCCAAACTAGAGCAAAGGCGAAAGCCTCTGATTTAGATGATGTCTTCTCATTCTTGAAGAAGAATCGTAGTAAAGCTAATATTGAATACTATGGAAAAGCCAAAGGAAAGAATGTTTTCATTATTCATTTGGAAAGTTTCCAACAATTTTTAATTGATTATAAGGTTGATGGTAAGGAAGTAACTCCTAACTTAAACAAGTTCTACCATAACCAAAACACAATCTCATTTGATAACTTCTATCACCAAGTAGCACAAGGTAAGACTTCTGATGCTGAAATGATGCTAGAAAACTCACTATTTGGATTACCAGAAGGGTCAGCAATGGTTACTTATGGTACTCAAAACACTTACCAAGCTGCACCTGCTATTTTGGCACAAAGAGGATATAGTACAGCTGCATTCCATGGGGATGTGCCAAGTTTCTGGAATAGAGATAATGCATACAAGTCATGGGGATACCAATACTTCTTCGACTCAAACTACTACACTGAAAAACCATCATATAGTGTTGGATATGGTTTGAAGGATAAGATATTCTTTAAGGATGCTGCTAAGTACATCCAACAATTACCACAACCATTCTATGCAAAACTAATTACATTAACTAACCACTACCCATACGAATTGGATAAACAAAACGTTTCATTCCCAGCAACTAAGACTGGTGATAACACTGTTGATCCATACGTACAAACTGCTCATTACTTAGATCAAGCATTTGGTGAATTCTTAAATTACCTAACTAAGACTGGGCTAATTAAGAACAGTATGATTGTGCTTTATGGTGATCACTACGGTATTTCAAATAACCATCGCCCAGCAATTGCACAATTGCTACACAAACAAACCATTACTAGTTATGATTTAGCACAATTCCAAAAGGTTCCATTCATGATCCACATGCAAGGACTAAAGGGTGGAATTAATCATACTTATGGTGGAGAAATTGACGTATTACCAACTCTTCTACACTTATTAGGCGTAAAGGACGATAATACTGTTCAATTTGGTAACGACTTGTTATCAAAGAAACGTAATCAAATAGTTGCATTTAGAAACGGTGACTTTGTATCTCCAAAATACACTGTTGTTAGTGGAACTGTATACAATACCAAGACAGGTGCTGTAATTACACCAAACGCAAAACAACAAGCACAAATTAAGAAGATGCAAAACCACGTTACTACAGAACTATCATTATCTGATAAAGTAGTGCTAGGTGACTTATTGAGATTCTACACACCAAAAGGATTTACTAAAGTTAATAAGAAGGAATACAGTTACAAATATGCAGACGGTATGAAACTTCTAAAAGAAATGGACAAGAAGAAAAAGACTGACTTGTTAAACAAGTTGCATAAGAAAGATACTTTAGATCTTTATAAAACTGATGCTCCTGAACTAAAATAAAAAAGGATGACGAAGGTCATCCTTTTTTTATTTTGCATTGACGATGATAATTAATTTTGATAAGATATATATTGCTGTTTAAGTGAAAAGAATTTTTCCAAAAAACAAATAAAAAAACATGTTGACTTTGAGTCTATAAGATGGCATAATATTTATTGTTGTTAATCAGCTGCAACCGTTGTTGTTGCAAAGGTTATGACGAAAAAATAATTTAAAAAGTTATTGACAGTGTGTTGATAATTTGATATTATTAAAAAGTTGTCAATTGAGACAACGCATAACAAATTGGTAGATCTTTGAAAACTGAACAAGATTGATAATCGATGATGTGTAAGGAATCTTACAACGAAGTTTGTAAGAATTAAACATTGCGAAGTCAATTCGCTTATAAAATAACAATTTATTCAGAAGAGCTAAGTTAA